>JAGQJJ010000453.1 GCA_020430675.1 Myxococcales bacterium | reverse complement strand
TCGGCCGTCCGCGCATCGACCGGATCGCGGGCATGCCTCGCCGCCAACCGATCCGCCACCAGCGCCAGCGTGCCGTCGGCGTACCCGGTCAGATCCATCAGCCGAAAAACGCCAGCTTGGGATCCTGCCCCAGCACCGGCACCACCAGCGCGCGGTCGAGCGAGTGGTTGAACCACTCGCACGATGACTCCGAGATGAACAGACAGCCATGGCACGCCGCGCCTTCCAGCCGGCGCTCATCGGGCCCGTTGGCTTGATGGCTCGCGCAGACCGGATCATTGCTGCACAGCATCGCCTGTCGCCGCGCCGCCTCCAGGTGCTGTCCCAACCGTCGACCCTGCGCCACCAGCCCGCCGAGCGTGCCTTCGGTGCCCGGCGTCGCGGTCGCCAGCAACACCCCGGCCATCGGCCTGGCCGGCTTGGGCGCGTCGGGCGCGCCGGGCGCGTCCGGCGCCGAGCAATAGATGCGCTCGCGAATTGCGCTCGCCGAGTAGCCACACTCCAATGAGACCGCGGTGATCAACAGATGCGCGAGGCTATGCAACAGATAGGCGCGCACCCCGAAGAAGGCCGGTGGATCCTCCCAATCAGCAAATTCTGCCTCAAACGCTTGTGCCAGTTCGGCCGAGCGCGCCTGCACCGCCGGGCGCTTCTCCCACTCATCGAGCCGATCGGGATCGAGCGCAAAAAAGATGCCTTCGCCGCGCACCTCGATGGCCGGCAGCCAGTCGGTGTTCAGCCCCAGCGGCGCGCTGCGCACCATCGATCCCGGCTCGCCCGACAGCGACGGGCAGGGGAAGCCGAGGCGCGTGAAACCCACCTGGCATCTCACCTCGCGCAAGGCATGCACCAGCACCACGCGCTCGATGCCATCGATGGCATCCATCCGCGCCCGGCGCGCAAAGAACTGCACGTCCGGCGGCGCGATCTCACCGGGCACTTCGTCCTCCGCCGCGATGAACTGCCGATACTCAGCCACCCGAATCGGCAGCCGCTCCGGCTTGCGCCCCTCGGCGCGTCGGGCCACCGCCGCCAGCACCTCGGCATCGGAGAAGTCGCCGATCGCCGCCTGCACGTCTTCGATGGTGCGAAACGCCGGCAACGTCGCTTCGGTCGCGGCCTTGAGCACCTTCCACTGCGCCGCGACCGCGTCGTCGATGGCATGATCCACATCGGGGATGGCCAGCGCGCTGTCGATCTGGCTGAAATAGGCGCTGCTCGCCGTGCGCACGATGAGCGACGCCTTGCGCTCGCACGCCTCTTCGCTGTCTCGCCCCAGCCACGGCCGCCGCCCGCGACAGGCGGGCTTCATCTCGGGCACCTTCAGATCGGTCAGCGACCGCGAAGCCCCGCACGCGCGGCACAAGACACGCACCTCCGAGAAGTCGCCCGACGCCCCCTCATCGAGCGCCAGCGCCGGCGCCTCGCAGCCCTTGCCGCGGTGCGCCACCCCGATCCAGTTCACGTCATCGATGTGACCCGACTCGCAGGCCTGCACGAAGCGCACGGGCACGCAAGCGGCGCCGCGGTCGGTGCAATCGTGCACGAACCGCGACCCGCGCTCTTGCAGGCTGCCCGCGCGGACCAAAGCGCGGCAGCGCTGGCACACAAACCAGGTCGGGAACAGCCGCGCCGGCACGCCGCGGCCCGGGTGCGGCTCGTCGTCTTCGCCGGCCGGCGGCAGCCGGAAGGCATCTTCCAGCCGCAGCTCGCGCCCCAGGTCCTTCAAGCGCGCCGCCACCCGATCGCGCAGCCGCGCTTCCGGCACCACCTCGACCTGCGGCCCGAACCGCCACGCATCGAGCCCGCCGATGATCACCGCGTGATCGAGCAGGTCGACCAGCGCGCCGGGGCCATAGGTCGTCAGCATCTGGCTGCGCCGAATCTTGCCCTGGGGCTCCACATGCGCCTGCGCGGCGCTCTTGGCCTTGATCACTTGGTCACCCGATTGACCCAGAGATGCACCGAAGGCTCGACGTCGCGCATCGAGGTCGGCGCGGTGAACCGCCGCTCGGCGTCGGTCAGGCTGTCCATCGAGTCGGCCGACAGCTTGGGCAGCAACAGCGGCTTGCCATGCCGCCCGCGGTCGAGCCCCGAATAACATCGCTTGCCGGCTTCATCGCGCCGCGCCTCTTCCATCAGCCGGGCCCAGTCATCGACCAGCCGCATCAGACGCTGCCGCAAGTCATCGACCGTCGCCTGCGCCGGCGCCGCGTCATGCTCGACCGCCGCCACCACCCGCGCCGCGCGGTCGACGATGGTCGTGATGGCCGCCTCGGCCGCCCGCCGATCGGTCGCCAGCCGCTCGACGCCCTGCGGCGGCGTCAGCGACGGGTCGGCCAGCCGCACCAGCGTCACCAGCAGCCCCGCCAGCCCACGATCGAGCGCCGGCTTGCTGAACGGCGTCAGGCTGTTCACCTCGACGCGCCGGTAGAACGCCGAGTGATAGGCACCGAAGTCCTCGTAATGACTGCGATCGCGCGAGCGGTGCAGGTTGAGGCACGTCACCACCAGCCCCGGCGCCCGCCGCGCCTGCCGGCCCACGCGGCTCGACGCCTGAATGTACTCGGCGGTGGTCTTCGGCTGCCCCGACACCACCATCAGGCCCAGCCGATCGATGTCGAGCCCCACCGAGATCATGTTGGTCGCCAGCGCCACATCGACCGACTTCGGCTCGCCGTGCGCCACCTTCAGGCGATCCTTCGCCGCAGCGATGCCCGCCGTCGACTCGCGGCTGGTCAGCTCGACCGGATCGGAGGCCACATCGCGCTTCGCCAGCCACCGATGCGGCCCTGCGTGTTTGTCGAGCGGCCGGCGCTCGCTCGCCTTGCGCGCCCGGCTGCGCACCTCGTCTTCGGCCAGCCGCCGCATGCCACCCAGCTCGCGCAGGCTGTTGAAATAACCGAGCACGGTCATCCAGCCATCGACCGCCGCCGTGCCATGCTCGGCCGCCAGCTTCTGCGCCGCCGCCAGCAGCGCCACGTAGACCCGAAGCTGCACCGCCTTGAAGGCCCGCCCGGCCGCGGCCACGCCCACATAACGCCGGTCGGGCGAACCCACATCGCGCTCGCCGAAGAACGTCTCGCCGTCATCCACGCCCGGCGGCGGAAAGACCTTCGTCTCGCCGCGCCCGAACAGCGCCGCCATCTGCGCCCGCGCCCGCCGCACCGTCGCCGTCGACGCGATGATCTTCGGCTGCCGCGCCGCGCCGCCCACCGACTGCCAGCGCGACAAGGCATCGATCGCCGTCTCATACAGCCCGGTCATCGTGCCGAGCGGCCCCGAGATCAGATGCACCTCGTCCTGCACGAACAGCTCGGGCGGCCCCAGGCCCTCAGGCAGCAAGCGGTGCCCTGGCTTCGGCGCCGCCGCGTCCATCGGCCCATAAAAGGCACCGACGCTGCGCACGGGCTGATGGCTGTGCACCCGACCGAACAGCGCGCCCGTCTCACCGCGCCAGGGCAGCATGGCAAACTTGTCGACCGTGGCCAGCACGAAACAAGGCAGCTCGCGATAGATCTGCTCGTCGACAAACAGCACCGGCACGCCGCCGCCGCGCTCATTGAAGTCACAGCGCGTGCCCGGACAACACACATCGACCCGCGTCGGCTTCTTGGCATCGGGCTGCAGCGTCAGGCTGTTCTTCTTGAACGCCGTGCGACACCACGGACACGCCGAGAGCGGCAACGGCGACTGCCCGCGCCCGGCCGAATGCTCGGTCAGCGCCTTTTTCACCTGCGACATCGTATTGGCCGTCGCCGAGCGCCCCACCCACAGGCCGATGGCAAAGCGCACCTCGCCCAGCCGCTTCGGCGCCGCGCGACGCTGCAGCTCAAGCGCGCAGATGAGCGTCGCCGCGCGTTCGAGCTGATCGAGCGTCAGCAGCCGCAGCGTATAGCGCAGCAGGACCGCGACGCCGAGCCCGCCATCGTCGCGGCTTTGCCCGTGCAGACGGCGCAGCAGCAATGTGAAGCCGATGACCCCCAGATAGGCCTCGGTCTTGCCGCCGCCGGTGGGGAAGAAGACCAGCTCGACGATGTCGCGCTCGGCGGGATCGTCGCTGGCGACGCCTTCGATGTTGAGCAGCACAAAGGCGAGCTGAAACAGCCGCCACGCCGGCACCGCGCCCGCGGCGTAGCGATCGGGGCTGCGCTGCCGGGCCGCCGATGCCATCGCCGCGTTCATCCAACAGAAGGCCTGCCGCGCGATGGCATCTGATGCCAGTCGCTCGATGCCATCGGTGATGCGCGCACATGCCATCTCGGCGTCGGCGAGCAGTTCATCGCGCGTCTTCGCCCGGCGCCCCTCGGGATCACCGCCCAGCGCCTTCGCCTTCTGCTCGGCGACAAAGCCGCGATACTCCTCGACCAGCGGCCACAGCGCCGCGCGCAGCGCCGGCCCATCGGTCAGCGCCGCCAGCGCCTCCATGCCGGTCTCGGTGCG
>JAGQJJ010000452.1 GCA_020430675.1 Myxococcales bacterium | reverse complement strand
CGGTGCCCGGCGAGCGCGTCTTCGTGCGCGCCGAGGGCGGCTGGGGGCGCTACCTGCCCACCGTCGACGACCTGCTGGCGCTGCCGCTCATCGGCGACCGCCCGGTGCGCCTCTACAGCGCGTTCGGGGCCACGACGATCACCCCGCCGGCCAACCCCATCCGGCGGCTGCTCAACCGCGCGCGCCTCGCGTGGCGCTACGCCGAGCTGGCCCAGCTTCGCCTCGACTGCCTCGCCGCCGACGAGCCCCGCGAGCGCCGCCGCTTTATCGAGCGCGTGCACGCCCTGTTTGGCATTCGCATCGCGTTTGCCCCGTTTGCCGACGACATGCCGCAGCCGCCCCGCCTGGCCACGCTCTTCGCCGAGGCCCGCGACGCCGCGGGCAGCCCGCGCGGCCGCCTGCCCGCGGTGGGCGCCGCTGCCGGCGCGATGGCCATCGACTTTGACGCCCTGTTCGACGCGGTCAACGACCTGCTCGCCGACTCGACAGGCTACCTGCTGTCATGGGCCGAGGGCACCCAGGGCGCGCTCGCGCTCTTCCTCGCCGGCGTCGTCACCCTCTTCATCGCCCGCGCCCGCCTGCGCCTCTGGCGAATCAGCCGCGCCCGCCGCCACATCCCGCTGACCATCGGCGGCTGGGGCACGCGCGGCAAGTCCGGCACCGAGCGCCTCAAGGCCGGCCTGCTGCACGGCCTGGGCTACGACGTGGTGGTCAAGACGACCGGCTGCGAAGCCATGCTGATGCACTCGGTGCCCGGCCGCCTGCCGCTTGAGATCTTCATCTACCGCCCGTACGACAAGGCGACCATCTGGGAGCAGCGCGACACGCTGCAACTGGCGTCAGCGCTCGACGCCGAGGTCTTCTTGTGGGAGTGCATGGCGCTCAACCCGCGCTACGTCGCCCTGCTCCAGCACGAGTGGATGACCGACGATCTGGTCACCCTGACCAACGCCTACCCCGATCACGAAGACGTGCAGGGCCCCGCCGGCGAGGACGTCGCCCGGGTCATCGGCGAGTTCATCCCCCGCAACGCCCGGCTGATCACCAGCGAGGTCAACTTCCTGCCGCTGTTCGAGCAGATCTGCCGCCAACGGGGCACCCGCATGGTCGCTTCGTCGCCGCTCGACGCCGAGCTGCTCGCCGACGACCTGTTGGCGCTCTTCCCCTACCAGGAGCACCCCCGCAACATCGCGCTCGTCTCAACGCTGGCCAAGGAGCTGCGCGTCGATCCGATGCTGGCCATTCACACCATGGCGGCCAACGTCGTGCCCGACCTGGGCGTGCTTCAGACCTACCCGGCGGTGCGCCTGCGCGGCCGGGTGCTTGAGTTTGTCAACGGCATGTCGGCCAACGAGCGCGCCGGCTTCCTCAACAACTGGCACCGCGTCGGCCTCGAAGACGTCTCGCTGGTCGAAACGCCCGGCCGCGCGGTGTTGACGGTCGTGAACAACCGCGCCGACCGCGTGCCGCGCTCCGAGATCTTCGCCCGCATCCTGGTTGAAGACGTCGCCGCCGACGCCCATGTGCTCATCGGCACCAACCTCGGCGGTTTGCAGGGTTACATCCGCACCGCGCTCGACGCCGCCCTGGCCGAGCGCCGCATCCTCAGCCCCGCCGACCGCGCGCCCGGCGGCGATCCGCAACAGCCCCGCCGCCGGCTGGCCACCGAGATGACCCGCCTGCGCATCCCCGCGCCCACCTTCGAGTCGCTGTCCGCCCGCCTGCGCATCTACCTGGGCGGCCTGGAGCGCAGCGTCAGCGAAGGCGACCTCGCCACCGTCGCCGGCCCCGCCAGCCGCTGGCTGAGCGGCCGCATCGACGCGCTGCCGTTCGAGACGCTGGTCAGCCGCATCGCCGCCGACACCCCGTGGCGGCTCGCGCTCGACCACCTGCTGCACGTCGCCACGCCGCGCGCCGAAGAGAGCCCGCCCGAGGTGCTCGGCCCGGCCGAAGAGGCCACGTTCCGCGACGCCGCCGACCGCCTGCTCGCCCGCCTCGCCCTGCACGCGCGGCTGCAACGCCAGGTCGAGGCCGCGATGGCCGGCGAGCTGCCCGTCGACCGGTGCAACGCGGAGTTCCACAACACCTTCCGCGCCCTCTTCCTGGCGCGCCTGGTGGTCGTTGACGACGCCGGCGCCACCGGCGATCAGATCATCGACGCCTGCGCCAGGGCCCTGCCGCCCGGCGTGCGCGCCACGGTGATGGGCATCCAGAACATCAAGGGCACCGGCCTCGACTTCATCTATCGGTGGGTCGCGCTCGACAAGGTGGTCGGCCTGCTGCGCCAGCTTGACGCGCCGGCCCAGCACACGCGGGTCGAAGCGCTGCGCGCGCTCGCCGGCACCACCGATCTGGGCCTCGTCGCGTCGGGCACCGCGCGCGCCCGCCTCGTCGCGCACGGCAAGCGCAACCTCGACGCCGAAGAGCGCGGTGCCCTCGACCACGCGCGCCGACAGATCGAAGAGCGCCACCGCCACGCCGCCGACGGCCTCGGCCGCCAGGCCGAGCGCAGCGCGCTCTCGCGCCTCGCCGACTTCGTCGAAGACGCCGTCGACTTCATCGACGTGCTGCGCCGCACCCGCCGCGCCCGTCAGGTCATGGACGACCTGGTGCACGAGCGCATCTCCCACGACCGCGCGGCCATCGAGATGCGCGCCATCAACGCCCGCGGCAAGGGCGGCTGGCTGGCCAAGAAGCTGCGCGCCTAACAGAACCCGGGGGCTGCTAGGATCTGGCAAACGACTACTCGGTGCTGCGGTCGCGATCTCGACCCCCATTCGCCGCTTTCCTCCTCGCCGACTTCCTCGACGCACCCCCAGGTGCGCCTTCGTCGTCGGCTGCGGGGGCGCTGGCGACCGGGGGCCGATCTCACGCCCTCGCCTCGCCGAGTAATTGTTTGCCAGATCCTTAGTCTTCGGGATCGAGCGCCGCAAACAGGCCGGCGATCACCGCCACCCGCAGCGTGGGCGCATCGCGCAGGTAGCGCGGCTGCTCCAGGTGCACGAAGCGGTAGGAAGAGGTGTCGGCCGACTCGCCGCACACGTTGGCCGACTCGTTGAGGTGGCGCCCCTGCGCGTTGGTGGTGCCGCAGTGGCTGTCGGTGCCGACCATGCCGCGCACGCCGTTGCAGCTCATCACCTCGACCTCGCCCGCCAGCACGTCGCGCAGGTGGGTCGCGACGTCGGCGATCGGCGTGCCGCCGCTGGCGCGGAACTCGGTGCCGTCCGAGACGATCACGTCGGGCCCGCTCAGCCCGTGCAGGCTGATCGCGTAGTGGCGGAAGTAGGTATCGGCCAGCGCGACGTGCATCGCGTGAAAGACCGAGTCCGGGTTATGCGCCGGGTCGCTCTTGCGGTAGCCGCCCTCGCAGACATCGCTCTCGCCATTGCACTCGGCCAGCGCGTCGCTCGCGCAGCGATGAGTGCCACTGACGATCAGCGCCCGCGCGCCCAGGGTGAGGAAGGCTTCGACGCCCTGCGCCAGCGTGTTCACCTCGTGGAAAGGGTGGGGGACTTCGAGCAGGAACGGCCGCGACGTGCCCAGGCGCCACGCCATCAGCGGCAGACCGCGCCCCGGCTCGGGCCGCAGCAGCACCGCCTGCGCCTCGGGCGCAAAGCACGCGGTGTAGCCCCAGGGCGCGGTCACCTGCTGCAACGTCGCGAAGTCGCCGCGCACGCCCGCGGCCAGCGCGTTGCTCATCGCGTCACCGATGGCGATCTCATCGGCGATGACCAGGTGGGAGTTCTCGCCCGGCGGCTGCATGATGGCCCGGTCGAAGTACGCCGCCAGCGGCGCCCCGCAGGCCGGCAGCTCGCCCTGCCATTCGCCCTGATCGGGCGGCTCGAGCAGGTTTCGGTCACAGCCCGACAGAAGGGCGAGCGCAATCGTCGCCCCCAGCAGCGTGGTCGCACGCATGGTACCCCTCGTTCTCGAAGGCAAAAAGTGAACGAAATCAGCGGGATACGATTGATAGTGCTGGCAGCACCGCGGAGGGATGCCCAATCAGCGATACGCGCCCGTCGAAGGACCATGCCCAGGCGCTGAATTCATTACAGCCCGCGTGAGCTGTTAATGGTGAGTATATTGCGAATGTTAGTTTCCGCAAACCGTATTCTACCGTAACTAACATCTGGCCTCGCGCCGATGCCGCCCGCGGAGCGCCCACGCGGACCGCTGCATGGCGCAACCAACGAATGTAGAAGGTGTTTTTCACGCAGTGCCGCGTGCGGGTCGCTCAGTCGAGCGGCGGCAGCCGTCCGGCGAAGCCGTCGCTTGTTGCCGCGGCAGGAAGGGGAGGGAAGGGCCCGATCGCCGGTCCCGGGCGCCCGTAATATCGCCCACCGAGCACGACATGCCCGGTCTGCGCGTCGACCGCCACGTCGAGCGCCATCTCGGTCGCGGGCGTGCCAAAGCTCAACGCGCGCCGCACGGTCAGGTCGCTGTT
>JAGQJJ010000451.1 GCA_020430675.1 Myxococcales bacterium | reverse complement strand
TGACCGCGACCATGCGCAGGTCGGGGCGCGCGGGCGGCGTCTCGACCACCGCGGTGGCGGTGTTGTTGTCTTCGTGGCACTCGCGCTCGCGGCCAAAATCAGGGTCGCCGCCCGCGTCGACCACCACCCGCACCGAGGTCGGCAGGCGGTCGGGGTTGGCGCCGTTGGCGCTCGAGTCGTAGTCGATCGCCAACCGACGGTCGCGGCCGGGTTCGATCGAGTCGACCAGCGGCACCTCGATCGGGTCGCCGGCGGCGTTGCGCAGCGGCTCGGGCGCGCCGTCCCAGCTGCCCTCGAAGGCCACGACCACGCCGGGCCCGACGCGCACGTCGCCGATGTTGCGGATGAGCGCGTTGACCTCGATCGCGGTCGTCAGCGCGCTGCACCCGGCGCCGGGCGCGGTGACCGTCACGCCGACCACCGTCAGATCGGGCGCGGCGCCGTAAGTGCGCGGCTGCGAGCGGTAGGTGTTGTAGCGCCGGTCGCCGTAAGTCAGCCACGAGCCCGGCTCGGGCACTGGCACCCGGCCGCTCTCCTGCACCTGCGTGACGTGATAGGCGTGCTGGTTCCAGATGCGGCGTGCCGAGACCCAGCGGTCGTTGGGGTCGCCCCACATCTCGAGCCCGTTGTTATAGGTGTCGTCGATGCGCCCCTGGTACGGCGGCGGCGCCGGCTGGCCGCGCTGGCTGCAGAAGCCCGACTCGTTCGAGGCGGAGAAGATGATCTCGGCGTTGCCATCGTTGTCGGCGTCGGCCACGATCGGATGCTCGATGCGCGTGCGGCTCTCCGATGGCTCCTTGAACAGCACGTTGCCGTCGACCCCGTCGTAGATGCGAAACCAGCACTCGTCGTTGTAGATGACCTCGGCCGCGCCGTCGCCGTTGAAGTCGAACAACGTCGAGCCGGTGACGCGGCTGCTGTCGTCTTCGGTCTGGCGCCGCCAGCCGTTGTGATAGCAGACGCAGCGCCCGATGCGCGCGTTGCAGGTGGCCTCGCCAGCGGCGCAGTCGGCGTCGTTCTGGCAAGCGCCGCCGGGCGCGCGGGGCGCGTTGGCTTCGGGCGGATCGGCGTCGTCGACCTGCAGGTCGGGCCACGCGGGGCAATGCTCGGTGGGCGCCTGCAAATCCATCATCGCGTAGCCCGTGGCAAAGGCGCTGCCCACCTCGGGGAAGCCGTCGCCGTCGAAGTCGTCGACGTTGGGCGCGCCGCCGTTGCCGCCAAGCTGCTGGGGCACGTCGACGTAGAGCGTGCCGGTCTGGCCATCATAGATCTGCAGGTGGCCGGCCGAGATGAGGATGACCTCGGGCGCGCCGTCGAGCGGGTTGTCGGGCCCCGGCGGCGCGGCGCGATCGGCGCCGAGGATGTCGGCGACGGCGCAGAAGCCCTCGCGGCTGCCGGTGTCGGGGTTCACGCGCTGCGCGTCCCAGATGACCCGCAAGTCGCCGTTGCACCACGCGATCTCTTCGTCGCCCACCGGCGCGATGACCCCGCCATTGGCGACGCAATCCGCCTGGCGAGTGGCGCCGGCGGGCGGATGTGGCAGGGCGTAGACCGTGCCGCCGCCGATGATCTCAAGCGCGCTGTCGCCGAGAATGTCGGCCACGCAGCTCACCGGGCCCTGGCCGTTGGTGCCGTCGCCGAGCGTGCCGCGGAAGACGTCGACGATCTCCATGCCGCCATCGGGCGTGCGGGCGACGGTGAAGACGCGGGCGCCGATGATGATCTCGGCCGGGCCCTGGCCGTCGATGTTGGCGATGCCGACCGCCGGGTTGCCGCCGCCCAGGTTCAGGCCGATGAAGCCCTCGGTGAGCCGGGCGCCGGTGTTGTCGTAGATGATCACGCCGTTGTCGTCGTGCACGACCACGATCTCGGGCCGGCCGTCGCTGGTCGCCGGGTCGTCGAGGTCGCCCACCGCCAGCGCCGAGGTCGGGTCGATGTCGCCGTCGTCGCATTGGGCGCGCAGGTTGACATCGGGCAGCGGCTCACCGAAGCGCCAGAGCAGATCGCCGGCCACCGCGAACTTGTCGGCGCCTTTGTTCGGCCCGCCGCCGAAGATGGCGCGCAGCACGCCGTTGCGGTTGTGGCTGGGCGTGCCGGCGCCGGTGTCGGCGGCGTCGCAGAAGGTCATGAAGATGATCTCGGGGAAGTCGCGCTCGTCGATGAGGCCGTCGCCGTTGTCGTCGTCGAGGTTGGCCACCACCGGGGTCATGACCGCCTGGCCCGAGCGCGGGAAGGGGCTGCCATGGGCTTCGATGTCATCGGCCTGGCCGCCCCAGACGATCTCGGGGCGCGGCTGCGAGTCGGCGAAGGGCACCGGCGGCAGGCTGCACGTCGGCGCCTGGCCGGTGCCGCGGCAGGCGCCGCCGACGCAGGCGTAGTACGGCGGGCAGTCCCACTCGTCGCGGCAGAGGCACGCGGCGTCGCCGGGGCCGAGCGGCGCGCATTGGCCGGGATAGCCCTCGGCGTCGCCGAAGCAGGCGGCCTCTTCGACAAAGCCGCTGCCGTTCTCGGCGCAGCGCATCAGACTCTGGCCGTCGCAGGTGGGTGCGCCCGGCGCGCAGACATCGGGCGTGCAGACGCCGTCGCAATACTCGTTGGCGGGGCAGCTCAGATCGTTGACGCACGAGAGATCGACGCAGATCGCGCCGCCCTCGGGCACCGGCTCGCAGCGCTCTTGCGGGCCACATTCGAGCGTCGCGCAGTCGAGTGGGGTGCACTCGGCGACGCCGCCGACGGCGGTGCAGCCTTGGCCCACCGGGCAGGGATCATGGGCGCAGGGGTCGATTGGCGGGCCGTCGACCGGGCCGTCGCCGACCATGCCGTCGGGCGTCGGCGGCTCGGCGTCGGTCAGCGGGGGCACGAAGACATCGGGCGTGGAGGCATCGAGCGCAGGCGTATCGGTGGCGTCGGTGCTCGCGCACGCCACGGCCAGCACGGCGAGACCACAGGCAAGTCCGCGGCCCATCGGGGGCCTCAAAGCGACCGGCGGCTGCCGCCGCGCTCGGTCTGCTGCACTGTCGGCGCGGCCTCGCTCTTCGGTTCGGGCGGCGCTTCGGCGGTGGCGGCCGCGCGCCGGGTGACCGCGGCTTGCGATCGCACGCGGGTCCGGCTCGGCAGGCCCTCTTCTGCGTCGGCCAGCTCGGCCTCCACCGCCGCGTCTTCCCCCTCGTCATCGCGCTGCATCGCCCGGCGCGCCGCTCCGCTGCCCAGCGCGAACAATCGCTTCCAAGCGCTCATGATTCGCCTCCCGCCAGATCCCCAGCGAGGGTACGCCGATCGGCGCGGCGGCGTCGAGCGTCGCGGCGGCGCCTTCGGCCGCACGCCTCGTCGTCACCCGCCGGGCGGGCGGCGCGCGGCGGGGGTACTTCTGCCACCTGCCGCTTGATCCTTGACGCACGGGCTCAGGCGGGCACGATCGGGTCATGTTCCGCTCTCTGCTCCCGCTCGCCTGCGCCGCGCTGCTCGCGTGTGGCGGCCCGCCCGCCGCGTTGCCCTCAGCGCTGGTGTCGACCTGCCCCGATGCCGAGGTCACGCTGCAAGTGCTCGGATCGGGTGATGGCAGTGGCGCGGGGGCCCGATCGGCGCCGGCCTACCTGGTGCGCGTCGCTGGCAAGGCGCGCATCTTGATCGACGCCGGGCCGGGCACGCTGCTGCGGTTCCACGAAGCCGGCGGCCACCTTGAAGACCTGCGCGCGGTGCTGTTGACCCAGATCGAGCTGGAGCACGCGGCCGATCTGCCGCCACTGCTCGCCGCCGCCGCCCAGGCGGGCCGCCGCCATCCGCTGGCCCTGGTCGGGCCCGGTGTCGGCCTCACGAGCATGCCCTTCAGCCGCTGGCTCGAGCAGCTCGCCGCCCGCGACCGCGGCCTGTACCCGCGCCTCAACGCCCTGCACGAAGGCGCCGGCGATCCGTTCCGCGTGGCCATCAACGACGTCGACATCGACGCCGGTGCGCCGCGCGTGGTGTACGCCGACGACGCGGTCGAAGCGCTGGCGATCGGGGTGCCGCATGACGGCGCGCCCTCGGCGGCGTATCTGGTGCGGGCCGAGGGCCGGGCGATCGTCTTCGCCGCCGATCAGCGCGCCGATACGCAGCGGTTCGCCGCGATGGCCCATGACGCCGACGTGCTGGTTGTGCACGCGGCGATCACCGAAGAGCCATCCAAAGAACTGGCGCGCCGCTTCGCCGGGCCCGACCGCCTCGCCGAGCTGGCCCGGGCTTCGCGAGCCGGCCGCCTCGTGCTCGGCCATCTGACGCCCGCGACCGCGAGCCGCATCGGCGCCATCACCGAAGCGATGGGCCAGATCTACGCCGGCCCGATCAGCCTCGCCCGCGACCTGGACTGCCTCGTGGTGCCCGCCCGCCCAGGCGCGGCGCCGCCGGCGGCCCCCGAACCGACCCCGCCGGCCGAGCCAGCGGCGCCGCAGAGCAACCGCGCCGCCGCGA
>JAGQJJ010000450.1 GCA_020430675.1 Myxococcales bacterium | reverse complement strand
ACCGAGAAGGCATTGAACACCCGCCCGCGCGCGGCGTCGCCCGTCGGCCCACGCGCCCGACGGCGCGTCTGCCCGGCGACCGCCTGCCGGGCGTGAACACGACCCGCGGGCTCGGCCCGCAACCGATCGGAGGCTCCCCATGAAGCGGTGGCTCGCCGTCTTCTTCGTCTCGCTCGTGCCCTTCAGCGCCGCTCTGGCCCAACAGAACGAGCAGAACGCCCTCGACGCCATCAAGGCGCAAACGCAGGCCAACGGCATCAACCACGCCCCGTTCGACGCGCTGCTCAAAGCCAACGTCGACGCCAAGGCCGGCCGCGTCAACTACGCCGGCTTTGTCGGCAACGCCGACTTCACCGCTTATCTGGCCACCATCGCCGCCACCGATCCGGCCAGCCTGCCCAGCGATCAGGCCCGCCTCGCCTTCTGGATCAACGCTTACAACGCGCTGACCATCAGCGGCGTGCTCAAGAACTGGCCCGGCATCACCAGCGTCAGCACCGTCTATCCCGACTTCGCCTTCTTCAAGCGCAAGGACTACACCGTCGGCGGCAAGCAGTACGCGCTCAATGACATCGAGAACGAGGTCATTCGCCCGACTTTCAAGGATCCGCGCGTGCACGCGGCGCTCAATTGCGCCAGCGTCTCGTGCCCGCCGCTCGCGGCCCATGCCTTCAGCGCCGACAAGATCGACGCGCAGCTCACCGAGGTCATGACCGCCTTTGCCAATGACACGATGCGCAACCCGATCAAGCCGGGCGCGGTGCAGCTCTCGCAGATCTTCAACTGGTACAAGGACGACTTCGCCAGCGCCGGCGGTCCGGCGAAGTTCCTCGCGCCGATGATCACCGACGCCGCGCGCCGCGATGCGCTGCTGCAGGCCGGTTCGATCGGGTTTGTCGACTACGACTGGAACCTGAACAAGACGCCCTGAGCCCGAGGCCGGGCGCCCACTACTTGGCGCGGACCGAGATCAGCGCCTTGAGGGCCGCGTCGAAGCGCAGCATCAGGTCTTCTTCCAGCGGGTGCATCTTCGGCCGGCCTTGATTGCCAATGACAAAGCGCTCCGGCGGCTTCGTGCCGATGATGTTCTCGGCGTTGTCGAGCACGCCGACCAGCGCGCTGGCGCGGTGCAGGAACAGGGCAAAACCCGGGCGTTCGTCGGCCGAGAGATCGGCGTTCGCTGCGACCACGTCGCCGACCATGTGCGCGACCATGCGCTCGCGCAGCTTCAGGTAGATCGGGCGCTTCTCCAAACCGGTGAACTCGTCGCCGGTAGACGGCAGGCGGGCTTCTGCTTCCAAGTGCTCGCCAGGCCGCAGGTCGCGGGTGACGAGGAAGACGCGGGCGACATCGTAGAACAGCTTGAGGATCTTGTGCCGGTCGACGTACCGCGCGTCTTGGTCCAGCGCGTACGCCGAGTACAGCCCCGCGATGACGGTTCGCCAGTCTTCGCCCTCCGCGGCGGGCGCTTCAGCCTCGGCGTCCTCAGCCTCGGCATCCTCAGCCTCGGCGTCCTCAGCCTCGGCGTCCTCAGCCTCGGCGTTTTCGGCCGGCGCCTCTTCGACAGCCGGCGCAGCAACGACCTCTTCCACGGCGTCGTCAGCCTCGACGGCCTCGTCCGTTGCAGGTGCCGGCTCTGCGTCGGCCGGCGCCGCGACCCCCTCCGCTTCGGCGGCCGGCTCGACTTCGACGACCGCCTTCTCAGCCGGCTCGTCGATGACCGACTCAGCCTCAAGCTCGGGCGCCGGGCTCTCGGCGGTCGCCCGCTGAGCGGACTCATTGGGCCGCACCATCTCTTGGGTGCCGGTCCCCACGCGCTCTGCGGTGAGCGGGCCCGAGAACAGGTTGCCGTCGCCCGACCACTCCCCTTGCGTCGCGCGCGTGACCGACTCATCGCGCGGCGCCGCGCTGCTGGCGCTGCCGCGCGCGCCGCTCGCGGCCGCCTTGAGCACGTCGACCGCGCGGAAGTCGGTGACCGTCTTGGTCGTCGAGTTCTCGTCTTCGAGCGACTGCCCGGGCGTGCCAGCGATGAAGGCGTGGTTGTGATCGCGCGCCGCGCCGGCGGGGCGGCTGCCGATGAGCTTGAGGGGCCCCGAAGAGGTGCGCCCACGGCCCAGCGTGCCGGGGCGCCGCTGCGCGACGTTGGTCAGCGGCGACGTCGCCGGGCGCGTCCGGATCGGCCCGGTCGCCCGGTGGCGCGAGGCCGAGGTCTCGGCCGATGCCATCGGATCTTCGCCTTCGGGCAGGAAGGGCACCTCGGCGCCGATATGCGACGGGAACCGGGTGGCGAGCTGCGGTGAGTCGCCGGCCCGGAACCACTTGCCATAGCTGGGGTGGAAGATCAGGTCATCGGGCGCGATATTGCCCTCTGATGCCCACTGCAAGATGGTCTGAAGGCTGTCAGCGACGTAGTTGCGGTCGCCCTTGCGCACCCAGAACTGCTGCGGGGGTCGGCTCACCGGCGGCACCGTGGCCGCCGACTCGTCGGCCGGCAATACGTCGCGGAGCTCCCGAAGGTCGCGCGCCCGATACCAGCTTTGGTAGCGCGGGGTGAAGACCATGTCGGTGGGAAGCACCCGGCCATCCTGCGCCCATTGCCGCATCGTCTCGAGGTCGGGCGCCTGATAATCCCGCCCGTCGCGGCGAAGGATGTAGTGTTGGCTCATCACACCCCTGGCCGGTCAGCCGGCTCGCACATCCGATGGCCTGAATCTACCATACGTCGCCCGGGGCGCAAGTCGGCGTCCCTGCGAACGCCACGCCGGGCAAGGTGGGCGCAATCCCGGCGGCGGAAGACTGGTTTGGCAGCTGCAAAGATCAGAAGTCAACCCCGGGCGCGATGGTGAGATCCAGCTCGACGGGCAACACTTCGGCGGCCGTGTTCAGGTCGCGGCCACCATGCACCATCTCGTAGAGAACCTGGGTCTCGACCATGCGCTTGACGTATTGGCGCGTCTCGCGAAATGGGATGGTGTCGACAAAAAGATCGGTGGCGACGCGGGCGCGGCCGGCCGCCCATTGGCGCACCGCGGACGGCCCGGCGTTGTAGGCTGCGGCGACCAGCGGCAAAGCCCCGCCGAAGCGGTGCTGCAGCGCGGCGACGTACCATGTGCCCAGCTCGATGTTGCGCGCCGGCTCGAACAGGTCGGGCGCGGGCTGGTCGCCCAGGCCACGGGCCTCCTGAATGGCGCGGGCCGTGCGGGGCAGAAGCTGCATCAGGCCCACGGCATGGGCCGGGCTGATCGCCTCAGGCGCAAACGCGCTCTCTTTGCGAATGAACGCAAAGACCAGCGAAGGCGCGACCCCGAAGCGTCCGGCGGCGGTGTTCACCGCGTCGGCATGGCCGCGTGGCCAGGCGGCGCGCCAGATGGGGGCGTCCTCGGCGCGAGGCGGATCGACGAAGAGGGCGTGGTGGCGGGTCAGGGTGCCCCGCATCTGGCGCTCCGCGTCGCCGATCTGCGCGGCGAGCGTCGCTTCGAGCGCCCACCCGTCGGTGGATCGCAGCAGTGGGCTGAGCGTGGCCAGGGCGCGCCGGGCCAGATCGGGCAGGCCGGCGGTCGCGAGGCCACGGATCTCAGCGACGGGGCCAGCAAAGACGATCGGCACGGGTGGATCGGGCGGCGAAGGGGCGCCGGGCAGCGCGGCGATATTGGCAAATCGCTTGGGGGCACGGCGGCGGGCCATCAGTCCGTACCAGTCATGGGGCCGCGCCGTGACCAATCGCTGCATGCGGGCCGCGGCCTCGGAAGGCGACTTCTTTTCCAGGGCGCGCGCCGCCCAGTAAGCGGCCTTGCGGCCCTCATTGCCGCGGGGATCGGCTGCGGCGATCGCGTCCAAGGCGGGCACGGCGGCCTTGCGATCGCCGGCGAGGTACAGGCACCAGGCGTGATACCACCGCGCCGATGTGCGCCATGCGGGATCATCGAGGCGCGAAAACGCTCGCGCGGCGTCGGCATAGCGGCCGACTTCGTATTGCAGAAAGGCCGAGAAGAAACGCGCGTCGGCGGCAAATCGGCCCTTGGGATGGCGCTTGAGATAGGCGGCAAAAGCCGACAGCGCTGCGACGACGTCGCCTTTCCGCCCAAGCGCGCGGGCGCGCAGCCACATCGACTCTTCGGCAAACGGCCCCGGCTCGGCGGCGAGCGCGGCGAAGGCCTTCTCGGCGGCGTCGAAGTCCTCGCGCACCCGCTCCAGTTGCAGCTTCGCCCACTCGAAGCGCGCTTCGGCGGCCAAGGGCGTGCCATACAGCGCGGTCAGCTCGGTCGCGGCCGAGGCATAGTCGCGGGCGCGCTCGAAGCTGGCCGCGCGGCGCAGGCGCTCGGCGTCCGTGAGCGCGATGCGTCCCGCGGCCTCGCGGCCTTCGTCGGTCTCGGGGTGTTCGATGGCCAGCTCGCGCGTGGCCGCCGCGGCGCGGTCGGCGCGCATGGCGAGGTGATCCATTGCCTC
>JAGQJJ010000449.1 GCA_020430675.1 Myxococcales bacterium | reverse complement strand
CATGATGGGCGACGCGGTGATCATGCCGTGAAACCGGGTGATCTCGACGCGGGGGCGGGTGACGAACTCGGCGACCATGACCGGGGCATCATAGCCGCCCGCGACCCCAGGCGCCTACCCCCTTCGCGCGATCGTCAGGCGGCCTTGTCGGCGCCGCCGTCGCCGCCGGCCGAGCGGAAGATGGAGACCATGGGCAGGATGACCACCAGACAGACGATGGCGTAGATGCCGGCGAAGATGCCAAGCTCCTGGCGTCCGAGCAGGCTGATCGCGACCAGCGCGGCCATGGCGACGTTCTGGATGCAGAACTCGACCGAGATCGTCAGGCATTGCAGGTGCGGCAGCCGCATGACCCGGGCGAGGCCGTAGCCCATGAAGGTGCTGGCGAAGCCGACGATGAAGGCGTGCATCACCGCGGTGCGCCATGAGCCTGCGAGCAGCGTCCAGTTCGACGCGAAGACCGCGACGACGACCAGGACGAAGACCACGGACGCGACTTGCTTGACCACCGGCATCACCCGCGAGACGCCCTCGCCCTTCTTCGACTTGAGCCACATGCCGAGCACGACCGGGAGGATGGTGAGCACCGCGAGCTGGCCCATGGTCATCGCGATCGGCAGCTTGACCTCGCCGTACTCGCCGTCGGCGAAGTTGTGCAGCGCCAGGTTGGCGAGCAGCGGCAGCGTGATGACGTTCAGCAGGCTCGACAAGGCGGTCATGCTGATCGAGAGCGCGGTGTCGGCGCGGGCGAGGTAGGTGATGATGTTCGAGATGGCCCCGCCGGGGCACGCCGAGAGGATGATGAGGCCGATCGCCAGCTCGGTCGGCATCGGCAGCGCGATGACCAGCGCGAAGGCGAAGGTCGGCAGCAGCAGGATCTGGCCGAGCACGCCCGTGAGCACGCCGCGAGGGTTCACAAAGACGCGCCTGAAGTCCTCGGGCGTCAACTCAAGGCCCATGACCAGCATCATGAAAAAGAGCGCGGCCGGCATGAAGATTTTGAGGGCGATCTGCGGGTCCATCCAGTCCTCTCGTCCGCGTGCGCCGATCGGCGAACCCATATACCTTGAAGCTATCGGCCCCGTTGCGCCAAAAAAAGGGCCCTTCACGTGAGGTGAGGATGCCGCGGCTCGCGATCCTGGTGGTGTTGATGTCGGCTTTGGCCGTGGCATGCGACGAACGCACTGGCGCGTCGCCGCCGATCGACGCCGTCGTGGACGTCATTGAGGTCGATCGTGGCCCCGACGCGGCCGAGTCGCTCGATCTGGGTCTCGACAGGGGCGCGCCCGACCGCGGGCCGCAGCTCGACGCCGAGCTGGACGCAGCCATCGACGGGGCATCCGACGCCGCGCCCATGCCGGATCGAGGCCTGCCGCCCTGCATGCCCGACCCGGATCCGGCGCTGGAGCCGCAGGCCATCGGCCCGTGGGAGGTTCAGGTCGACCCGGCGACCGGCGCATGGGCGGTCGCGCGGCCGGATGACCACGCCATCGTGATGCGATCGGCGGCGCGGTGCGTGGACGGCGAGCGCCGCCCTGTCCTGCGCGTCGGTCGGGGCACGCCGGGCATCGAGGCGGCTTTTGGCGACTATCGCATCGACCTGACGGGCCGCGCGAGCCGCATCGATTGGCAGGGGCCGTCGCCGGCGCCGCCGGTCATCGAGCGCGCGCCCGATGGGGTTCGTTTGCATTATTCGATCGGGCCCGACGAGGCGACGCTGGTCTTCTCGGGGGATCGCGACGGCCTGCGCATCGCGCTCGAAGCCGACGAGGGCCTTGATGCGGGCGAGTTTGCCTGGCAATGCGGCGTCGATTCGGCGTTTTTCGGGCTGGGCACGCAGGTCATCGGCCCTGACCTGCGCGGGCATCGGTTTCCGCTCTGGACACAGGAGCAGGGCATCGGCAAGCCCCCCGGCGGCGGCATCTTCCCCATCAACAACCTGCCCGAGGCGGCCTACGCGCCGATGGGCGTGTGGCATGGATCGGATGGCTACGCGGCCCTGCTGACGCATGATGCCTACAGCGAGCTGGACCTGTGCGCCGCCGACGCCGACCGCGTGGTGCTGCGCAGCTTTGGCGCCCTGCCGGGCTTTGTGCTGGTGCCGGGCATCAACGCCGCCGAGCGCATGGAGGCGGTGTCGCGGCGCGTGGGACGGCCGCCGGATCCGCCGGCGTGGGTGTTTGCCCCTTGGAACGACGCCGTGGGTGGACCGGCGCGTATCGAAGCGGTCGCCACGCTGTTGCGCCGGGCGGGGGTGCCGTCGTCGGCGATCTGGACGGAGGACTGGATCGGCGGCGAGCAGACCGGCACGGGCTTTCGCCTGAGCTATGCCTGGGAGTGGGACCGTGAGGCGTATCCCAATCTGCCGGCGCAGATCGCCGACCTGCACCGGCGCGGTTTTGCCTTTCTGGCCTACTTCAACCCGTTCGTGCCCGAGCCGACGCGCATGTTCGCAGAAGGCCGCGCAGGCGGGTTCTTGATCCGCGACGCGGACGGTGACGTGCTCACGTTCTCCGATCCGGCCTTCCGGCGCGCTTCTCTGGTCGACCTGACCAGCCCGCCAGCGGTGGATTGGCTGCGCGGTTACCTGGATCGCGCCGCGGGCGAGCTGGGCATCGACGGCTGGATGGCGGACTTCGCCGAGTGGCTGCCCGTGCAGGCGCGGCTGGCGTCGGGTGAGGACGGCTGGCGATATCACAACCGCTATCCCCTGGCCTGGCAGCGGGTCAACCGCGACGCACTGCGGGCGGCGCATGGGCCGGATTCGAGCGAACCCGCGAACAACTGGACGTTTTTTGTGCGCTCGGGCTGGGCCTCGGTCAACGGCGGCACGGCGGGGCTGGCGCCGGCGCTCTGGGCGGGGGACCAGAACACCGACTGGAGCCGCGACGACGGGCTGCCGACGGTCATCTCGATCGGCATGAATGTGGGTCTGGCCGGCGTCGCAGTGTTTGGCTCGGACATCGCCGGCTACACGTCGGAGACGGTGCCGAACACGACCAAGGAGTTGTTCCTGCGCTGGTCGTCGATGGGCGCCTTCCACCCGCTCATGCGCACCCATCACGGCAGCGATGAGTGCGGCAACTGGGCGTTCGACCGCGACCCCGACACCCTGGCCCATTATCGACGCTATGCGCGGGTGCACACGCTGCTGTACCCGTATCTGCGGGCCCGAATGGACGAAGCGCTGCTCGACGGTCGGCCGATCGTGCGGCATCCGTATCTGGTCGAGCCGGCGGCTTCGGGGCTCTGGCGTCTGGCGCGCGACCAGTACTTTCTGGGCAGCGCGCTGCTCGTCGCCCCGGTGGTCGAGGAGGGCGTCGCGCAGCGGCGTGTGCACCTGCCCGGCGACGGCTGGTGGCCGCTGTTTGGCACGGCGCCGCTCGGGCCGGGCGAGCCGCGCGAGGGGCGCGTGGTCGAGCATCTGGTCGCCGCACCGCCGACCGAGATCCCGGTCTTTGTGCGGCCGGGCACGGCGCTGCCGCTGCTGGAGCGAGCAGTGGACTCGTTCTATGGGGCCGAGGCCGAGGACATGACCGACCTGGACGATGTGCGCAACGCGCGCCGGCTGGCGCTGTATCCGAACAGCGCGGGCACGATTCGGCCGGTCGATGTGGGCGGGGTGCGCGTCGAGGGTGGCAACTTCACTGCGCGGCCGAACTGGTGGTTGGCCACCGTGGCAGGCGAGCCGCTGCCGGCCTGCGCAGACGTCGGGCCCGACGTCTCGTGCGTCGATGATCTGGGCCTGCGTCTGGTCGGCGTGGCGACGACCACGGTGCAGGTGGGCGCTGCGGTCCTGAACCTGCGCGGCGATCGACCCATGCGGTGGCGCATCGGGTGGGCCGGCGAGGCCTTCGGCGACCTGGCCGAGCCCACGCCGCTCGGCGAACTGAACCCCGATGTGCCGCCGCCCTGCGAAGGCGGGCCCGATTGAGCACTCGGCGTTCGATCCCGCTCGGGCCCTTCGACCTGCTGCGCCCTGTCGAGCGCGGCGGCATGTCGGCGGTATGGCGAGCGGTGCATCGGGCGCGGCATACGTCGGTGGCGATCAAGGCGGTGACGGCGCCGATCGGGCGTGAGCATGACTTTCGTGCCTGGTTCGCCGGTGAGGTCCGCGCCGTCGCCCGGCTCGACCACCCCACGATCGTGCGCGTGCACGACCACGGTGAGATCTCGGCAGAGGTCGCCGACGCGACGGGCGGCCGGCTGCCGGAGGGCGCGCCCTACATGGTGATGGAGTGGCTGGGCGGCGGTCCGCTGCGCCGGCGGCGCGCGCTGATGGACTGGCCCCAGGTGCGACGCATCTTGCTGGCGCTGCTCGATGCGCTGGCCCATGCACACGCCCGGGGCGTGGTGCATCGCGACCTGAAGACCGACAACATCCTGCTCGCGGATCGAGGTCCGGTGCTGAGCGACTTCGGCCTGGCGTTCACCCTGCGCCCGGATG
>JAGQJJ010000448.1 GCA_020430675.1 Myxococcales bacterium | reverse complement strand
CCAACGGCATCAACACCGAAGCCGACGACATCGTGGTGCAGATGATCGACCGCGCCCGGGTCTCGGTCGACCTCGCGGTCATGGGCTTCAGCCGCGACACGGTCATCGACGCCTTGCTGCGCGCCCACGACCGCGGCGTGCGCATCCGGTTCGTGGGCGACGCCCGCCACATGTTCGGCGACGTGCGCGGCTATGAAGAGCTGCAGCGCCTCAACGTGCCGATGCAGGTGGGCAACCAGAACCACATCATGCACAACAAGTTCTTTGTGGTGGACGGCCGGTTTGTGCTCACCGGCACCGGCAACATCACGCCCACCGGCTTCAACCGCAACGACAACAACTTCGTGCTGATCGACTCGCCCCAGGTCGCCGCCGACTTCACCGCCGAGTTCGAACAGATGCTCTCCGGCCGCTTCGGCTACTCCAAGCGGCGCATCGAAAACGGCAATTACTACACCGTGGGCGACGCCGACGTTGAAGTGCACTTCTCGCCGCAGGAAGACGCGATGGGCCGCATCCTCGAAGCAGTCGAAGGCGCCCAGGAGTCGGTCGAGTTTTTCATCTTCGCTTTCACCAAGGACCAGCTCGGCTCGCTCTTCATCGCGCGGCACCAGGAGTTCGAGGCCTATAACCACTGCTGCGACCCGGCCACCAAAGGCGCGCTCGATGCCGCCGAGGCCGCCACCTGCGAGGCCAACATCCAGTGCGTCGAACCCTTCCGCCGCCGCTTCGTGCGCGGCGTCATCGACCGCTCGCAGCTCCACTCGAACGGCCCGTACCACGAGGTCTACCGGATGCTGACCGCCGGCCTCGACATCCGCATGGACGGCAACGACAACAGCCGCCAGCCCGGCGACTACCAAGCCGGCGGCGGCCGTCTGCACGCCAAGACCATCATCGTCGACGGCCGCACCGAAGACGCCCAGGTGCTCACCGGCTCGTTCAACTGGTCCTCAAGCGCCACGCTCAGCAACGACGAGACCCTGCTCGTGCTGCACGGCCTGCGCGTGGGCGACCAGTACAGCGACTACTTCGACTACCTGTTCAACCTGGCCAAGCGCATGGGCGAGCGCTGGGTCGGCGACGGCTCGCGGCTCAAGCCCGGCGACGTCGTCTTCAACGAGATCCAGTGGGACGGCTACGACGGCCGCGTCGACCCGGCCGAGACCGACCAGGCCGACAGCAGTCGCCCGCAGGACTTCGTCTTCAACGACGAGTTCATCGAGCTGCTCAACACCACCAACCGCCCCATCGACCTGTCGATGTGGACCATCGCCGCCGACGACGACTTCGTGGTTGGCCTCTACCCGGGCACCATCATCGGCCCGTACGAGCGGTTCCTCATCGTCGACCACAACACCGACGCCTACGACGACCTGCGCCCGCAGATGCCCGGCGGCGCCTACCTCGCGCCCGACTTCGTGATGAACATGGCCAACGACGCGCGCTTTCTGCGCATGAACCTGTCGAACGTCGCCTTCCGCCTGCGCCTGCTCGACCCGCGCGGCACCGAAATCGACCGCGCCGGCGACGGCGGCCCGCCCTTCGCCGGCGGCCGGGAATGGATGCGCGGCAGCAGCGGCGACGACCCGCGCGACCAGATCGTGCGCTCGATGGAGCGCGTGCACTTCGACTGCGGCACCGACAGCAATTGCGACATCATCCGCGACGGCGGCGACGCCGACTCATGGCGGGCCTGCACCGACCCGAGCACCGCCCAGACCGTGCAGATTCGCCCCGGCTACGAAAGCAATGTCATCGCCACGCCCGGCCAGCCCAACTCGGGCGGCGAGCAGTTCCCCGACGAAGACCCCACCTTCCGCGCGCCCGAGATGCCCTGAGGGTCAACCCTTCGAATCTTTGTAGGCGTTGCGCCCCGGCCGCACCACGTAGACCAAGAGCAGCACCACCAGCCCCGACAGGCAGACCTCCATCACCAGGAAGCTGCCGATCTTGAGCCACGCAAAGCTGGGGTGAACAAAGCGCACGAGCCAGTTGCTGCCCTCGTCGAGCAGCGCCGCCGAAAACCCCAGCAGCGTCAGCCCGCCCTTGAGCCCGGTCCGCAACGGCACAAACAGCAGCAGATGGGTCAGCACCATCACCAGCATGCCCATGGCAAACAGGTGCATATGCGTCGTCTCGACCATCGACGCATACGGCCGCGGCGGTCGGCCGAACTCGACGTCAGGCTCCCCCAGGAAGTAGGCCTGCACCGACGACGGATCGAGATCCATGCGGGTGAAATAGAGCAGGGCGCTGCTGACGACAAAGAGCAGCATGAAGCCCAAGAACAAGAACACGACCAGCCGCAGCAAGCGATTGCGCGACCACTCGCCGGTCACGACAAAGCGCATCTCAATTCGCCTTGGCGGTCGCGACCTTGCGCCCGTACAGCCCCAGCACCCGGCGCACCGAGGCGGTCACCGCCCGCGCGGTCAACGTCGCGCCGCTCAGGCCATCGACCCCGCTCTGCACCTTCAGCGACGCATCGAGCGCGCGCCCCACGAACTGCATCAGCCAACGCGGTGAAGCCAGGTACTCCTCGGGCTCGTGAAACGCGAGCACCACCACCTGCTTCACCTCTCCCTCGGGCGACAGCACCACCATCAACGTCTCGTTCAACGAACGCACCTGATGCGTGTCGATGAAGGCATACCCGACGATCGCCTCGCCCGCCCGCCCGACATACATGTTCGCCAGCCGCGTCGGCCACGGCTCGCCCGCCGCCGTCGCGATCGCCGCCTCATCCGCATCGGACAGGTACAAGTTCACCTGCTCGACGCTCGCCCCCGGAAACACCGCCTCCAACGCGCCCGCCTTCGAGAGAAAAACCTTCGCCTGCGCCGGCCCGACCAGGCACAGCGCCAGCAGCCCGCCCGTGACCAGCGCCCACCGCCCAATGACGCCTTCGCGCCCAACCAATCTGCGTTTCATTCCACGACTTTGAATTTCGTTCTCAAGCAAAACACAGTCGATGATCGCCGGGCGCGGATCAAGTACAAACCGACGCCGGACGCCGACGTGCGCCTCGGTCGACCGCCGGTCGTCCGGTGTATGCGCATGACTCTTGGTTGCGTCGGCGCGCGAGGCCGGCTGGCCAGAGCGCCCGGCGGTCTGGATGAGGGCCCGCGAGCCCGAAGGAGGCGCGATGAGCCGGGTCGAATGGACGGCGGAGGCCGAAGGGCGCCTCGACGCCGAGGTGCGGCGCGGGGCCGAGTTGAGCCATGGCAAAGCGCGCAAGGCGGTGTTGACCGGCAAGGTCTTCCTCGATGGCGTGCGCGTGCTCGATGGCGCCACGCAGGTTTTCCCCGGCGCGCGGCTGCGCTACGACCCGGCGTCGCCCGATCCGGCGCGCACCGAGCCGCTGGGCGTACGGCTTGTCTACCGCGATGACTGGCTGCTCGTCGTCGACAAACCCGCCGGCCTGCTCAGCACGCCGACCGGGCTCGAAGAGGCCGACACCGCCCTGCGCGCCGCGCAGCTGCTCACCCGCGGCGGTCGCTCGCCCAAGGTCGTGCACCGGCTCGATCAAGAGACGTCGGGCCTGCTCGTCTTCGCCCGCGGCGTGCCCGCGGCCCGCGCCCTGCGCGCCGCGATCGATGACCGTACCCTGCGCCGCACCTACCGCTGCGTGGTCGCCGGCGTGCCCGCCGAGCCCGAGGGCATGATCACCAGCATGCTCTTGCGCGACGGCGGCCAGGGCCGGCGCGGCTCGCGGCGCGGCACGCTGAAGGTGCGCCCGGCCAACCGCCCTGACCCGGGCCCCATGCCCGGCAGCGGCCAGCTCGCCATCACCCGCTACTCCGTCTGCAAACACACCCCCGAGCGCGCCGCCCTCGAAGTGCGGCTGAGCACCGGCCGCACCCACCAGATTCGCATCCACCTCGCCGAGATGGGCCACCCGGTGCTCGGCGAGCGCGTCTACGCCCGCCCCGGCGGCGCTTCGCGGCAGGCGCTGCACGCGGCGAAGCTGTGTGTGCCCCACCCCGAGACCGGCGAGCTGCTGTTCTTCGAAAGTCGCTGGCCGGCCGATCTGGCGACCGTGAATCCAATCGGCGACGATTGGTAGGCTGATCCCGACGATCTGCCGACACGCCGAGGGGGGACATGGCGCAACGCTTCGCGGTCTTTGCGGGCCTCATCTGCTCGCTGCTGACGGTGCACTGCACCGATGTCAGCAGCAGCGGCAACAGTTGCACGCTGAACACCGATTGCCCGTTGCCCGAGGTGTGCATCGAGAACCGATGCCGCCTTGAGTGCCGCATCGACTCCGACTGCGCCGACGGCGAGCGCTGCCTCGACAGCGTCTGCGTCGACCCGTTCGCCGATTGCCTCAGCGACGCCGATTGCCGCGAGTTCGGGCTGATCTGCGATGTCATCACCCGCCGCTGTCGGCCGCCGGGCGGCGCCGATGCCGCGCGCCCCGACGCCGCCGAGCCGGCCGATC
>JAGQJJ010000044.1 GCA_020430675.1 Myxococcales bacterium | reverse complement strand
GGCGACCGGGCCAGGCCATCGACGACATGACCTGGAAGCGGGTCGAGCAGACCGCGCTGGGTGCGATCGACGCCGGCGCGCTGCCCGATGGCTACGACGCGGCCACCGCGGCGACGCTGGTCACCGCCGAGGCGCTGGCCATCGGCCCGCTGACCGCGCTGCTTGACGACGAGTCGGTCGGGCGCATCACCGTCGACGGCACGGCCGTTCGCGTCCTGCGCGACGGCCGGGTCGAAGATGCGGGCGCCTTCTCGCATCCGGTCTTTGCCGTCACCGCGGGCCTGCGCCTGCTGGCCGGCGCGGGGCAGATCCTCGACGGGCACACCCCGTTCGGGGAGGCCTGGCTGGCCGACGGCACCCGGGCGCATGTCGCCCAGCCGGCGGTGGGTGGCCCCTACCTGACGCTCGACCGACCGGGCCAGGGCGCGCAGTCTCTCGACGAGATGGTCGCGGGCGACGTGCTCAGCGCCAATATGGCGGCCTTCCTGCGCCACGCGATCGAGCTCGGCCGCAACGTCATCGTCTCGTGCAACGAGGTCGACGCGCGGTTCGAGTTCATCGGCGCGCTGCTCGACGCTGGGGCACCGCATCTGCGGGTCGTCGCGGTCGAAGGCGGCGGGCGGCTCTCGCGCGGCGCCGGCGCCCGCGTCGTGCTCTCGGGTGCGCCCGGGGCCGACAACGTCACGTTGGTTCAGCAGGCCATCAAGATGCGCCCTGACCGGCTCGTGGTCGCCGATGCCCGCGGCCCCGAGGCCTACCACGCGCTGAGCGCGCTGGGCGGCGCGGTCAACGGCGGCATCATCGGGGTTGACGCCGAGTCGCCTGATGACGCCATCATCCGGTTGATGCGCCACGCCAGCCTCGCGCAGTCGATCGACGCGGCGCAGGTTGACGCGGCCATCCGCGACACGGCTGATGTATTGGTGCAGCTGCTGCACTACGCCGACGGACGCCGGCGCGTGACGCAGATCATGGACATCGATGGCGAGATCCAGGAGGTCTTCAACGGCCTTGAGGCGTTCCGCGCGCAGAGCGGCTTCGTACCGCGCTGGGTGCTC
Organism: Myxococcales bacterium; assembly: GCA_020430675.1. The sequence continues at coordinate 11,979 of JAGQJJ010000044.1, read as the reverse complement.
AACGCACAGAGCCTGGGTTTCTCCATCGACGCCAACCTCTTCCAATAACGGCGCGCGGCCAGACGAGGACCATCCGCGGTGTACATCGTCGTCGTCGAAGACGAGCGGGGCGCGTTGGTCAGCGAGCATGTCCTGTCGGGCGGTGCGCTGAGCATCGGCCGTACACCGGACAACGACATCGTCCTGCCCAGCGGCGCGGTCTCACGCCGCCACGCCTCCATCTACCTGCAGGGCAATACCGCCTTCGTCTCGGATGAGGGCAGCAGCAATGGGGTCGTCGTCAACGAACAGCGGGTGCGCACTGACACCCCGATCGACGAGACCAGCCAGATTCGCATCGGCGAGTACCGGGTCTTCTTGGAGCGCGCCACCAGCAAAGGCGCGCCGCAAGAGGGCATCAGCACCGCGATCGTGCACCCCGAACAGGCGCACGGAAAGCTGGTGGTGGTCAGCGGGGCCCAGGCCGGCCGCGAACAGCTCATGTTCGAGCCGATCACCTGCGTCGGCCGCACCGACGAAAACGACGTCACGCTGCCCGACGTGTCGGTCTCGCGCCATCACGCGCGGCTCAAGCGGCAGGACGACGGCAGCTACGTGCTGACCGACCTCAACTCCAGCAATGGCACGCTGGTGCACGGCCGCCGGCTGGTCGGCTCGTCGCGGGTCTTCCACGGCGACCGCGTCCAGTTCGGCAATATCGAGTGCATCCTGGTCGACCCGCGCGGCAAGGCCAAGTCGGGCCGCCAGGCGCGCCAGTTTGTCATCTATGGCTTGCTGGTGCTGGGCGCCGCCATCGTGGGCGCCCTGGCGTCGCTGCTGCTGATGTGAACCCGGGCGGCGACCGCCGCCCGGGGCCAATCAACAAGACTGCGGGGGTCGTCTGGTGGGGCGTTACTTCGTGTCCGGCGCAGCGGGCTTGTCGGCCGTCGGCGCGGGCGCGGCGGGCTTGTCGGCAGCCGGGGTCGCGGGAATCTCGGGCACCTTGCCGCCCAGGTCGACCAGCTTGTCGCGCATCTTCTTGGTCAGCGCGGCGAAACCATCCTTGGCGATGATCTTGTTGAACTGCTCGCGGTAGTTCTCGACCAGCGAGACCTCGTCGATGACGATGTCTTCGGCGACCCACACCGACGGACCGCGCGCGATCAGGTGGAAGACCAGCTCGATCTCCGCCTTTTTGGTCTTGGCGATGGCGGTCACCGTCGCCGCCTCGCGGCTCTTCAGCTCCTCATCCTCATACTCGACGGTGTAGTCCTCGTTCGCCGAGCGGATCTTCTTGAGGTAGCTGTGGAAGACGAGCGCGCGGAAGAGCGTGATGAACTCGGTGCGCTGCGCGGGCGTGAGCGTCGGCCAGTGCTTGCGCAGGGCGCTCTCGCTGAGGCGATCGAACTCCATGACCGGGTTGATGATGGCCCGGAGCTGATCATCGATGGCGTCGGACTCGGGCGTGCCCGCGGCAGCCGGCTTCTGGAGCAGGGTGCGGACCGCGGTGACCTGGGATTCGAGGAAGCGCGTGGGTGGGCCGGCGAGCGCCGCGGAGGCGGAGACGAGGAGGGCAAAAAGGGCGACAAAGCTTGTGAGAGTGCGCGTCATGGGGACCACCTTGAGGTCAAAGCCGATTCGGCGGGCAGTACGAACGACCGCCCCGCCTATTCACGTGGCGGCGGAACCGCCAGCTCGGTGCCGACCATCTGCGAGAGCTTCGCGACGGCCAGGTTGTGTTCGTAGATCGTGCGGAAATAGGTCAGTCGCGCCTGGCTATAGGCCACCAGGCTCTTGAGCAGTTCGTCGGTGGTGACCAGGCCAAGCCCGAAGTTGAGCGAGTTGGAAACGAGCCAGCCTTTGGCCGCTTTGGTCGCGACGCGCCGCACATCCAGCTCGCGGGCGCGCCGATCGACCTCGCCGAACTGCTGCACCACATCGAGCCGAAGCTTCTGAGTGAGCGCGTCGGCCTCGGCCCGCTGCTTGACCAGCGCCGCTTCGGCGCGCAGCACCTTGTTCGACCAGGTGTCGTTGTCAATGCGCCACTCGGCGGCCAGAAAACCGCCCCAGCTCAAGAAGTTGTAGCCGTCGTTGGCGAACGGGTCGATCGGGTTGTCGGCGCTGGTGCCCAGGCCGTAGCGGAAGAAGCCGACCAGCGCGATGTTGGGCCAGCGATCGGCGTAGGCCATGTCGACCTGGCTCTGCCGCGCCCGCACCGCCGCGCGCGCCATGCGCATCTCGGGCCGCGCTTCGGCGGCGAGTTCGACGTAGGCGTCGACCGAACGCGGCTCGACGTGCACCGGCTCCAGCTCCATCGTGTCGAGGGCCAACGGCGCGTCGGGGCCCACCGCGGCGGCGATGCGCAGGCCCTCCCAGGCCACCCGGCGCAGCGCGTCGGTCTCAAGATAGGCCGCCTCGATGTCGGCCTCGTCGACCAGCATCTTGCGCAGGTCGTTGCTCGTGAAGCGGCCGCTCTCTTTGTCGAGCTCCTTCTCGATGTCGCGTTTGGCCTTGGCCAGCCGCTTGCGCCCATCTTCGAGAATGTCGAGCGCACTGGCGGCGAGCTGCGCGCCGTAATAGGCCTTCTTGACCAGGTAGCTCAGCTCGCCGCGAGCGACCTCAAGGCCAGCGCGACCCACATCAATGCCGGCGCGGGCGGCGCGCTGCGCGTGCGAGATCTTGCCGAAGGTATAGATCGGAAACGTCATCTCGACCTCGGTGCGGGTCAAGAGGCCGATCTCGGTGTCAGCGGTGATGCGCTCGTCGGTCTGCAGGTTCTGTCCGGGGCAGGGTTTGACCGCGAGCGTCAAGGGGTCGAGGTCACGCCCCCCGCGGGCGCCCATGGCCGGGAGGTCATCGGGGTCGACCTGCACGCATTCCTTCAGCTCGCGTCGCTCGGGCAGCGGCGCCAGGGCCGAGCGCACCTTGAGCGAAGGCGTCCAGGCATAGTAGGCGCGGTCGAAGAGCGCGTCGTAATCGGAGAGCTGGGCCCGGGCGATGTCCATCACCGGGCTGGTCTCTTCGGCGAGACGCAACAGCTCGTCGAGCGAGAGCACGGTGGGCGCCTGCGCCCGGGCGGGCAGGCCGGCGATCAGCACGGTCGCCACGACCCAGGCCGCCCGCCCACGCCGAGCGGCAATCGTGCACCGGTGCCCGAAGACGGTGCGCACCGCGGTGAGGGGGGCGGTCATCGGCTGTAAGTATGCTGCCCCCCCGCCGATGTCAACCCGCAGCGGGGGGCGCGCTGCGGCCGCAGATGTGATTTTTTCTCGTCTTCCCGAGCAGTTATGCTAGCTCGCGCGGGCGGATGACCACCTGCACCGCGCACTTGCCCCGGCCGAGGTCGGCCCAGTGCTCGCCGGGCCACGCCAACGCGACCAGCGTGCCGGTGGGCAACGCGATGTGCTCGCCCAAGAGCGCGTGCACGAGGTCTTCCAGGTCGGGATCGTGCCCCACGATCATAAGCCGCTCGACGGTGTCGGGCTGCTCGTTGATCACCTTCAGGTGCTTCTTGAGCCCGGTAAAGTAGAGCCGCCCGGTCTTTTCGATCGACCCGTCGAAGCCGCTCGCTTCGGCGAACAGGCGGGCCGTCTGCCGGGCGCGCTTCGCCTTTGAGCTGACGATGCGATCGGGCACCAGGCCGCGCGCCTTCGCCTCGTGGCCGATGCGCTCGGCGGCATCGCGCCCGCGTTGCTTGAGGGGCCGTTCATCGTCCGAGAGGCCCGGGTCGGACCAGCTCGACTTGCCGTGGCGCATGATCAGCAAGGTCTTCATGAGGACTCCGCGAAGGGGGGTGGCGATGGTTGTACTCCAAGCGATGGGCCCTGCCCACCGCTTCGGGCGGCCGGGGTTGAAGTCGGGTGCGCGCGCGGCGTTCGCGAGGGTGGCGCGCGCCCGAGGCATCGATTATGGGTAGCCATCCGTCCGCCATCGGAGGCCGACCCATGTCATCGCCCACCCCTGCGCCGTCGTCGGCCCGCACCGCAGGCGCGGTGGTGCTCTGCGCCGGGCTCACCCTGTTGATCTGCCGGTATGTCTATCTGCCGATCGACGGGCTCTCGGCCGGGTTGAACACGTTGCTGACCGGGGGCGCGATCGGCCTCATCATCGCCAGCGGTCAGCTCATGCGGCGGGCCGACGGCCCGGTGCGATGGCTGGCGGCGCTGCCCCTCGCGGCGGGGCTCTCCGCGCTGATCGTGGCCGGCTTCATGCACTTTGTGGGCGACCCCGACGCGCCCGAGCTCGAGTCGGTCGAAGTGCCCGGGCTGGTCATCTCGGTGCCGCGCTGGCCCGAGGTCAACCAGCACCGCCTCGGCCCGCGCGGCCAGATCGTGCGCAGCCGCTTCGATGAGCGGGCGCAGGTGCACATTGAATGGAAGCTGGGCCCGACCCTGAGCCGCGATGAGATCGCGCAGATGCTCAGCGGCCTGCTCCCCAACCTGAAGGCGCATGACGGACCGCCCGAGCGCGTCGCCGACCGGCCGGCCGAGACGGTGGTCATCAGCGATGACGCGCGACCCTTCGCCTCGGCCATGACCACCTTTCAATGCGGCGAAGACGGCCTGACGGTGCTGGTCGGCACGTCGATGCAGGCCACGGAAGCGGTCGCGCTGCGGCTGCATGGCGCGGTGCTCGCTTCGGCGCGCTGCGCGGCGCTTCCGCCCGGCCTGGTGGTGCCCTCGGCGCATTTTGAGGCCCCACCGGGCTTTGTTGAGGTCGAGGATCCGGAGATGAAGATGTATGCGCGCGGCGACGAGGCGGTCGGCTTTGCGCCCGCTGAGCCCGATCTGGAGCTGCCGCGCAAGCTCGCCGAGGTCGAGCAGGCCCGCAACGCCCTGATGGGGCTGATGCTGCAGAACCTGCATCCGATCGCCCCGCCCGGGCTGCGCAAGGTCGGGGGTCAGCCGCGCCAGTATTTCGCCTTCACCGGCACCGTGGCCGACGAGCCGGGCAGCCAGCGCGCGCTGTTGACGGCCTTCGGGTGCCCCAAGCTGGGGGCGAGCTTCGTGGGCTTCTATTTCGGCCCCGCCGACGCCGATCTCGACGCCGCCGCCCGCCTGCTCGACGGAGCGCGCTGCCCGGACTGACCGCTGCGCGCCGAGCCGCGCATTCCCTCACCCCAGCGGGCGCCGCTTCCGCCGATGCCCCCGCCCATGCGATGCTCGAAGCGCGACGCGCACCGGAGCGCGCGCGGGAGGACACCTTGAGATCCTGGAGGAAAGTCGGCGTGGCCACGCTCTTTGTCGCCATGCCCGCCTGGGCCCAACCGCCCCCGACCCCGACCACGCCGCCCGTCGTCGGGCTGACGTATTCGCCAGCGTTCTACTTCGATCGCGCGCTGACCCCGGCCGACCTCGAAGGGCGCACGCTGCGCGAGCTTTCGCTCATGCGCAACGTGATCTTCGCCCGTGCCGGCAATACCTTCCGGCGGAAGTGGCTCGACACCTACTTCCGCGCCCAGCCCTGGTACAAGGCGCAGGGCAAGGCCGACGCGAGCAAGATCAGCAAGCTCGACTGGCAGAACGCCAAGCTGATCGCCACCTACGAGGCGGCATTGACCCCCGAGGTCCTCAAGAAGCGCGCCGAGGCGTACCAGGCCAAGATGGCCGAGGGCGACGTGACCCCAGAGATGCAGATCGAGATGCACCTGCTCTCGCAGCGGCTGGGGCGGTGGCTGGGGGATCAGGCAGCGCCGGAGACCGACCGTTCGCCGCTGGAAGATCCGCGCCTGTTGGACAAGCAGCTGACCAAAGCGCAGCTCGAGAACATGTCGCGGCGCGACCTGCGCATCTTGCGCAACATGGTGTTTGCGCGCCGCGGTTATGCGTTCAAGTCCGACCTGCTGCGCGAGTACTTCGCGGCGACCGACTGGTACCAGATCGACCCCAAGTACACGACCGCGAAGCTGACGCCGCTCGACTGGCGCAACGTGAAGCTGATCCGCTCCGTCGAAGACGAGGTGGGCGGCCCGCTGACCGACGAGCAGCATCAGAAGGAAGAGTACGGCGACGACCACTGGATGTTTGCCGCTTGATGAGCGCGACGCCCCGGTCGGGGCGCTGACGGCGCCGCGCGGTGGTTCCGGACCACGCGCGGGGCGCCTTCGCGACACGGCGGACATGCAGGCCACGGTTCGATGATCTCCCGGCCACTTCGGTCTACACTGCCGACAGCAGCGAGACCGGAGGGAGCCGTGCCCAGCCTCAACGACATGCTCCAGCAGATGGTGACCAAGGGTGCAGACTCGCTGCAGCTGCGCCCAGGTCAAGCGCCGTTCCTCGTGCACAAGGGCGAGACGCGCGCCATCCCCGAGACCACGCCGATCGAAGGCGACATGCTGGCGAAGCTGATCGAGCAGCTGCTCGACTCGGAGCAGCTCGCGGTGTTGACCGGCCGCGGTCTGGTCGACGGGGAATACGCGGGCAGTCGCATCGGCCGCATTCGCTTTCGCGTGCGGCGGCTGTCCGATGGCCTGGCCATCGCCTTCCGATCGGCCGACGGGCCCGATGCCTCGATGGATGCGCCGGCGGCGGCACCGCCCAGACGCATGAGCCGGCCCGGTGAGCCGCGGCCAGGGCTGCCGGCGGGCATCCCGAGTCGCGCGAGCAATCCGCAGGTCGCGTCGAGCATCAGCATCGAGCGCGCTCGACCGCTGCTCGAGCCCCCGCGGGTCGACAAACCAGCGACCGAAGCCGCCGGCGGACCATCGCCTTCAAGCGCGGGCGAGGTGCTCGCCGACGGGCGCTCGCAGGGCTCGATGAGCGAACCCGGCGGACCGGTCCTGACCCTGTTCCGCGGCTGTGAGCGCTCGATCACCAAGATTCTGCGCCAGGTGGTGGTCCAGCGCATCTCGGACCTGGTGGTCTCGACCGACCGCGAAGCGCGCGTCCGGCTGGCGTCGCAGTATCGCTCGATCGCGGGGGCGACGTTCAGCGCCGATGACATCCTCGGCGCGCTCGGCGCCACGTTGACCGACGCCCGACGGGCCCACCTGGAAGAGACCGGCAGCCTCGACGTGGCGCTCGACGTCGCTGGCGAAGGCGGGCGGCAGGATCGCTTTCGGGTCAACGTCTTCAAGACCATGACCGGCCTCGCCGCCGCATTTCGGCCCATCTGGGATCAGGTGCCCGACTTCGAGGCGCTGCGCCTGCCGCAGCAGCTCAGCGAGCTGGTCGACTTCCCCAGCGGCCTGGTGCTCCTGGCGGGGCCGACCGGCTCGGGCAAGTCGACGACGCTCTCGGTGCTCATCGAGCACGTCAATACAACGCGGCGCAGCCACATCATCACGCTTGAGGATCCGGTCGAGTATCTCTTCGGTGACAAGCTCAGCCTGATCCACCAGCGCGAGATCGGGGTGCACGTCGCGAGCTTCGCCGACGGCCTGCGCGCTGCGCTGCGCGAGGCGCCCGACATCATCCTGGTGGGCGAGATGCGCGACCTCGACACCATCGCCGCGACGATCACCGCCGCCGAGACGGGGCACCTGGTGCTCTCAACGCTGCACAGCGGCAGCGTCAGCCAGGCGATCGACCGCATGATCGATGTCTTCCCCGAGCACCAGCAGTCGCAGATTCGGCATCAGCTGGCCGACGTGCTGCGGGCGCTGGTCACCCAACGTCTGCTGCCCACCGTCGACGGCCTGGGGCGGGTGCCCGCGGTCGAGATCTTGCGCGCCAACTATGCGATCGCAAACATGATTCGCGAGCGTCGCACCCACCAGCTCAGCACCGTGATGCAGAGCGGCCGCCGCGAGGGCATGCTGCCGTTCGACACCTCGCTGGCCAACCTGACGCGGCAGGGGCTGATCAGCCGCGAGGTCGCGCTGCAGGTGGCGCGTGACCCGAGCCACCTGAAGATGCAGCTCGGCGAGGGCTAGGAACGCCGGGCTTCTGCTCAGCTCAAACGGAATAGCTGCTGGACGCCCGAGACCCGGGCCAACCGATGTGGCAGCTGGAGGAAGGGGTGGCGGCGCGCGGCACGGAGCCGCGCGCCGGCCGGCTCAGGGGCAGGCGCCCGCGGCCACGGTCAGCAGGTAGTTGCCGCTGTTGCCACCGGCGAACTGGCTGAAGTAGCCGTCGACGAAGACGAAGTAGGGCGTGTTGGCCGCGGTGTTGAGCGTCAGCCGCGACCAGAGACCACCGCCACCGTTGTCATCGTTGCAGATGACCTCGCTGTTCTGATCACCGCAAGCGGTGCGCACGAACAACGCGGTGTCGTAGTCGGAGCCCTCCAGGCTCAGGCAGAAGGGCTGCCCGTTCCCGTTGAGCACAAACACCGCCTCGGGGCTGCCGGCGCCGCCCGCACAGCTCGCGCCGTTGAGCGATTCAGCGCCGTCCGTCGAGCCGTTGAACACACCGGGTCCGGGGATGGGCGTCGGCTGAGCGCAGGTGCCCGCCAGCACCGGCGGCGGTACGCAGGCGCCTTCGCGGCACACATCGCCAGGCGCGCAGTCGCCGTCGGCGCGGCACTCCACGCAGGCCCCCGCGACGCAGACGCCATCGGCGCAGTCCGCGTCCTGCAGGCAGTCCGGCGCCTGCACGCAGGCACCGTCCACGCAGACTTCACCGTCGCCGAAGCAGTCGGTGTTGTCATCGCACTGCGGAGGCGGCGCCGCCGCGCAGGTGCCCGCCGAGCTGCTGAGCCGATAGTCACCGTTGGCGCCACCGAAGCCGTCGACGACCACGTAGTAGGTGGTGCCGGCGGTCGCGGCCAACTCGAGCCGCGACTGAAGACCGACGGCGTCGTCGTTGCAAATCGCTTCCGACGCGGCGTCCCCGCACGGATCGACCCGCACCGAGAGGACGGTGTCGTAGGACGAACCGGCCAACGACAGGCAGACGGGGCCATCGCCGCGCGCGGTGAAGGCGTAGACCGAGTCCGGTCCGGCGCCACCGCCGCCGCAAGTGGCGTCACTGATGAGGTTGACGCCCCCCGTGGTGCTGCCAGTGACCACCGTGCCGACCTGATAGGGCGCCGGCGCATCGCAGGTGCCCGCCTCAGGCGGCTGCAAGCAACCGTTGTCGATGCAGAGCTCGCCCGGCAGGCAGTCGGCGTCGTCGCGGCAGTTGCCAACGACGCAGCCACCACCGATGCAGAGCTCGCCCGCGGCGCAGTCCGCGTCGTCCACGCACTCGGGCGGCACCACGCACTGACCGTCGAGGCAGACCTCGCCAGCGAAGCAGTCCGCGTCCTGCACGCACTCCGGCGCCGCCTGACAGGCGCCGTCGGTCACGGTCAGGGTGAAGTCGCCCGACGAGTTGGCGCCAAAGCCGTCGACGAAAATGAAGTACACCACCGCCGGATCGGCGTTCAGCGTGATCGCCGACGTCCGCAGTTCACCGGTCAGGTCCGCGCTGTCATCGGCGCAAGCCACTTCGGCGGCCGGGTCGGCGCAGTTGTCGGCCCGAATGTGCAGCACCGTGTCATAGGCGCTGCCCTGCGTGCTGACGCATACCTCGCCGTCACCGGCGAAGGCAAACACCGACTCCGGGCTGCCCGCGTTGGAGCCACAGGTCGCCCCGTGGTTCGACGGGGCGCCGGCCGTGGTGCCATCGACCGAGTCGCCGACGTCGATGACGTTGAAGTCATCGCAGGTGCCGACGCCGGCCAGATCGCGGCAGCTGTTGTTCACGCAGGTCAGGCCCGGCGCGCAGTCCGCGTCGTCGCGGCAATCGCCCACCACGCAAGCGCCATCGAGGCAGAGCTCGCCCGGCGCGCAGTCGGCATCAGCGAGGCAGTCAGGCGGAACCACGCACTGGCCTTCGAGGCACACCTCGCCGGGCGCGCAGTCCCCGTCCGCGACACACTCGGGCGGCGGCACGCAAGGTCCGGCGGTGACCGAGAGGGTGAAGTCACCCGACTCGTCCGCGCCGAAGCCGTCGACGAAGATGAAGTACACCACCGCCGGATCGGCGTTCAGGGTGAGCGCCGACTGGAGACCGCCTGCGATCGCCGCGTTGTCGTCGTTGCAAGCCACCTCCGCGGCCGGATCGTCACACGCATCACCGCGGACGTGCAGCACGGTGTCGTAGGCGCTGCCGCGCAGGCTGACGCAGAACTCGCCGTCGCCCGCGAAGGCGAACACCGACTCGGGGCTCGCCGCGTTGCCGCCGCAGGTCGCGCCCTGGACCGACGGCGCGCCGGCGGTGGTGCCCTGCACGGTGTCACCGGCGTCGATGACGTTGAAGTCATCGCAGGTGCCGACGCCACCGATGTCACGACAGGCGTTGTTCACGCAGGTCAGGCCCGGCGCGCAGTCGGCGTCGATGCGGCAGTCACCCACCACACAGGCGCCCTCGAGGCACAGCTCGCCCGGCGCGCAATCCGCGTCTTCGATGCAGTCGGGCGGCACCACGCACTGGCCGTCCTGGCAGACCTCACCCAAGCCACAGTCCTCGTCGACCGCGCATTCCGGCGGGGGCACGCAAGGCCCGGCCGCGACGTTCAGGGTGTAGTCACCCGCAGCGCCGTTGAAGCCGTCGACGAAGATGTAATACGTCGTGCCCCCGGCCGCGTCGAACTCGATCGCCGACTGCAGACCGCCCGCGATGGCGCCGTTGTCATCATTGCAGGCCACCTCGGCGGCCGGATCGCCGCAGACGTCGCCGCGAATGTGCAGCACGGTGTCGTAGCCCGAGCCGCGGGTCGACACGCAGAACGTGCCATCGCCGCCGGGCGCAAAGGCGTACGCCACGTCGGGCGAGTTCTGCGAGTTGCCGCAGGAGCCACCCTGGGCGCCCGGCGCATCAACGGTGCTGCCCTGCACGGTGTCACCCGCCGCGATGGGCAGGGCGTCGGCCGCGCAGTCCACGATGGGCGGCAGGCAGATGCCTTCAGGGTTGCAGACGTCACCCGGCGCGCAGTCGCCGTCATTGCGGCACTCCACGCACGAGCCGTCCACGCAGAAGCCACCGAGGCAGTCGCCGTCCTGCAAGCAGTCGGGCGGCGGGACGCAGGGGCCGGGCTGCACGCTCAGGGTGAAGTCACCCGCGGCGCCGCCGAAGCCGTCAACGATGATGTAGTAGGCGGTGCCGGCGGTGGCGCCCACGGTCAGCGCCGAGCTGCGCGGCTCGCCGGTCAGGTCGGGGTTGTCGTCGCTGCAGCCCACCTCGGCGGCGCCATCATCACAGGCGCCGGCGCGCACGTACACGATGGTGTCGATCGCCGAGCCGGCCGAGCTGACGCAGACATCGCCGTCGACCGGCACCTGAAGCACAAAAACCGCCTCGGGGCCGCTGGCGCCTTCTCCGACGGTGCACAGCGGGTCGGCCTGCTGGAGCCGGTCCGGACCGGCGGTCGCGCCTTGCACCACGTCGCCGACGGCGATGGGCTGCGCCGCATCACAGCCGGGCGGAGGCGGCACGCAACGGCCATTGCTGCAGATGTCGCCGCCGCAGTCATCGTCGATCACGCACTCGGGATCGACGCACCGCTGGGTCGCCACATCGCAGATCTGACCGTCGAGGCAATCGAAGTCCATGAAGCACTCGGGCGGCGCCGGCACGCACTCGCCGTCGACGCAAGCGGCGTTCGGGCCGCAGTCGTCGTCGACGAAGCAAGCGAAGCACCGGCCGTCCTGGCAGACCTCGCCATCCGGGCAATCGCCGTCGTTGGCGCACTCGGGAGGCGGATCGGTGCAGATGCCGTCGAGGCAGACTTGACCACCCCGGCAGTCCAGATCCTCGGCACACTCGATGGGGCAGGCGCCCGGCGCCACGCTCAGCGAGAACGCGCCGAACTCGGCCTCATCATAGCCATCGACAAAGATGTAGTACTCCGCGCCCGCGGCCACATCGAGCGTCAGGCCCGAGGTGAGATCCTCGCGGGCGTCGTCGTTGCAGGCCAGCTCGGTGACCGGATCGATGCACGCCGAGCGGACGTAGAGCACGGTGTCAAAAGCCGACCCGGCGGTGCTCAGGCACACCTGGCCATCGGCCGGGGACACGAAGCTGTAAACCACCTCGGGGCCACCGCCGACGAGCTCGCCATCGTTGCCACAAT
>JAGQJJ010000447.1 GCA_020430675.1 Myxococcales bacterium | reverse complement strand
CGTCGCGTGGATCGGGCCCCCGGCGCTGATGTTCGACGATGGCCTCGCCCAGCAGCGGCGTGCCATCGGCCAGCCGCACCTCGCGCATGACCTGTTCGAGATACTCGGGCCGGTACGACATCTCCCAGCGCGTGCGCGGCCGGTCGAGGTCGGGGCCGGGGAAGATCTCGGTGGCCAGCAGCACGCCGGGCAGGTTGGCAAACGCGATCCGCACGTCGTCGCGATAGCTCAGCCCCGAGGGCGCCTCACCGCTGATCGCAAAGACCGCGCCGCCGCTGAACTCGTCGAGCAGGTCGCGCGGCCGCGTCGCGCAGTTCTCGCGGAACGTGTCGTAGATGTAGCGGGTATAGGCCGGCGAGATGGCCAGCCGCAGGCGCGCGACCAGCCGTCGCCGCGCGTCATCCGACAGCTGCACCGGATAGCGCGTCACCGTGCGGTCGTGTTTCTTCCACGCTTCGAGCTGCCGCCCCCACGGGCGTTCGTCCCCCCAGGACTCGACGCGGCCGGTGATGAAGTCGCGGATGTAATGCTTGCCCGAGAATGAGGTGACGCCGAAGTTGAACAGCTCGGCGTTTTCGATGGGCGCCTTGGGGTCGGTGCGCACCAGCAGCGCGGTGTGGCCGTAGAGGCTGTAGAGATCGTCGGTCACCCCGATGATGACCAGATCGATGGCCGGGGCCGGCGGCGGGTTCTCCGCCCGGGCGAGGCCGGTCAGCAGCAGCAGCAGGGCAAGCGCACGGGCCATCCACGGCATCCGAGTGGTCAAAGGCGCCGGATGATACCCGTTCGCGCCGGTCGGTGCACCCCCCGATCAGCGCGGCGTGACGGTTTCATGACCGAAAGGTCACTCCGCGCACGGGTCGGGCACGGCGCACGTGCCGTTGGCGCAGTGGCCGCTATAGCAGCCGACGTCGCTGGCGCACGCCCCGCCGATGCGCTGGCGGGTGCGGCAGACGCCGGTGTCGCAGACCAGTCCGCGGGCGCAGACCGGCACCAACGGGCCCTGGCCGCATGCCTGGCCCTCGCCGGGCGGCACCTGGCAGCGGCCGTCGATGTCGGGCAGCGGCGATTGCAGGTTGGTCTCGGCGCAGTAGAGGCCGTCCTGACAGTGATCGGGGAAGCCGGGCCGGCAGTCCTCGTTCTGACCGACCCGCGCCCGGCAGGCGAAGAAGACGGTGCCGTTGAGGATGTCGACGTCATCGAGGATGCAGGCCATGCCCTCCTGGCAGAACGGGCCGTTGAGCGAGCACGTCTCGCCATCGCCCACCTGGCGCGTGTCGATCGGCTGGCACTCGCCTTGGTCTTCGCCGAACCCGGCGTTGCAGCCGAGACCGGCGGCGCAGGGGGCCAGATCGGTGCCGCAGGGCGAGCCCTGGCCCACCGGGGGCACACAGCGGTTCTGCACGCAGGCGAGGCCCGCGGCGCAGAGGCGCGCTTCATCGCAGGCGCCGTCCTGGCCCACAAAGGCGCCGCAGGTGCCGGGGCAGGCGCCGTCGAGGATGCAGTAGTTCTCGCCCATGCACTCGTCGTTGATCGTGCAGGGCCCGCCCGCGGCGACGGTGCCTTGGAACGTGGCGTCGCAGGCCGGCGGCACCAGGTTGTCGAAGTCGGTGGTGCATTGAAGGGCGGCGAAGGCCTGCAGGCAGGCCTGGCTCTGCGCGGCGTCGAAGACCACGCGCCCGTCGGCGACCGCGTCGGCCAGGGCCGAGAGCGTCTGGTCGGTGAACTGCGCGGTGATGAACGGGGTGCAGTCTTCGTTGAGGCTCAACTCGAGCAGCGGGCCGATGCCGCACCGGTCGACGAAGTCACAGATGGCGCCGGCGAACTGCGGCGCGAGGTTGGCCGGCAGCATGGGCCCGGGGTTGCCGCCCTGACCGCCCTGGCCACCTTGACCGCCCTGGCCACCTTGACCGCCCTGGCCGCCCTGGCCGCCCTGGCCGCCCTGGCCGCCTTGACCGCCCTGGCCGCCTTGGCCGCCTTGGCCACCGGCGCCGCCCCCGCCATCCAAACCTTCGTCGTCGGTCGCCGGATCCGCGCAGCCGAGCGCAAACAGCGTCGCGGCCGCCAACAGGCAGATGATGCGCATACGGTGTCTCCCTCATCGATGGTTGCGCATCGTGACCATAGCGCGCCCGCGGCGCGGCCGACAGCGCCGGATTCGACTCAAACGCCATCGGCGGGTACCACTTGTGCAATGCACCCGCGCGCCCCGCTGCTTTTTCTCGTGCTCGCGCTGGCCCCGGCGGCCGCGCAAGCCGTGCCGGAGGCCGACGCCTGCCCGGCCGGCAAGGTGCGCAACGAAGACACCGAGGGCGAGTGTTGCTGGGAGGGCCAGGCGTGGTCGGGCGAGTATGGCCGGTGCGTCGGCCTCGCCGAGTGCCCGCCGCATCTGTTGCCCTCGGAGGAGGGCGACGACTGTGAGCGGGCCGACTGCGAGGACGGGCGCGTCGAGACCGAGGGCGGCTGCTGTTGGCCCGGCCAGACCTGGAAGATGGTCGACGGGCGGGGCCGCTGCGCCGGTGCGCCGAGCTGTCCGGAAGGGCGCGTCGCCCATCGCGAAGATTGCGTGGCGCTGCCCCCGCTGCCGCCGGCCGAGACGCTGCCCTTCGAACCGCTGCCCGCCGAGGCCTTCGTGCGCGTGCAGCCTGGGCGCGCGATGCTCGGCGCGCCGCGGCATGAGGAGGGCCGCTTTCGCAACGAGAACCCCCATTCCGTCACCCTGACGCGCCCGTTCTGGCTGCAGCGCACCGAGGTCACGCGCCGCCAATGGCGCATGTTGGTGGCCCATGACCCCGGCGGCGCCGGCTGCGGCCTGGACTGCCCGGTCGAGCGCGTCAACTGGTACGAGGCGTTGTTGTGGCTCAACCGCCTGTCGACCGCCGAGGGACGACCAACCTGCTACGCGCTGGAGGGCTGCACGGGCGAGGCGGGCAGCGGTTGCCGGCTGCCGGGCGAAGAGGCGGCTTGCGCCGGCGACTTCGTATGCGCGGTCGTGCGCTTCAATGGCCTCGACTGCCCCGGCTATCGACTGCCCACCGAGGCCGAGTGGGAGTACGCGGCGCGCGCCGGCACCCGCGAGGCGACCTACGCCGGGCCGCTGGTGGTCGCCGCGCAGAACCACGCGCCGGTGCTCGACGCGATCGCGTGGTACGGCGGCAATAGCGGCGTCGAAGACGTGCAGGCTGCGGACTGCGCGAGCTGGCCGGGGCGTCCGCAGTTCGCGGCGCATTGCGGGCCGCATGCGGTGGCCACGCGCGCGGCCAACCCGTGGGGACTGCACGACATGCTGGGCAACGTCGCCGAGTGGATCTTCGACGGCTACGCGGCCTATCCGCGCGGCGCGGTGGTCGATCCGGTGGCCGAGATCGGCCTGGAGCGCGGCGTGCGCGGCGGCAGCTGGGCCGGCGCGCCGGGCAACCTGCGCGTGGCCCTGCGCGCTCGCCTGGCGCCGAACGGCCGCAACGCGACGGTCGGATTTCGGGCCGCGCGCACGGCGTCGGCTGACGACCTCACGCCACCCAAGCCCCTCTCGGCGCCGTCGGTCGCGCCCACGGGCGAAGGCGGGCGGCCCGCGCCCGTGAAGCCGGACGCCGCGTCCGGGCCGCCGTAAGGGCTTGCACGGCAGCGAGCTTGTCGCCAGCGCGCGCAGCGGGCATGCTCACGGGGTGGAAGAAGGGCAGGTCATCGCCGGTATCCAGCTCGGGAAGCTGATCGGCGCCGGCGCGACCGGCGTCGTGCACGCGGGCGTCGTGCAGGCCACGGGGCAGCCGGTCGCGGTCAAGATCGTGCGGCCTCACCCGGGCGAGTCGGCCCGCCTCATCGAGCGCACCTTGCAGGAAGGCCGCGTCGGCTGGGCGGTGCGCCACCCGAGCGTGGTGCGCGTCTACGAATGGGGCATGACCAACGAGGGCGCCGCCTACATCGTGATGGAGCGCCTCGAAGGCGAGACGCTCGCCGAGCGCCTCGTCGCCCGCGGCCGCCTGCCCGCTGACATGGTCGTGTCGATCGCGCGGCAGGTGGTGCGCGGCCTCGCCGCCATTCACGCCCAGGGCGGCGTGCACCGCGACGTGAAGCCCGAGAACGTCTTTCTGTGCGCCCTGCCCGCCGACCGCGTGAAGCTGCTCGACCTGGGCATCGTGCATCTCGGCCAGGGCCACCCGGCGCGGCTCGTGCGCACCAGCGTCGGGCTGGTGGTCGGCACGCTGGCCTATCTGGCGCCCGAGCAGGCCCGCGGGGCCGAGATCGACGCGCGCACCGACCTGTACGGCCTGGGCGCGACGCTCTACCACGCGCTGGCCGGTCATCCGCCGCACCCCGAGGGCGACGTCGTCGACGTGCTGCGCCGCATCGCGCTGCAGATCGCGCCGCCCGCGCTGCCATCCGACGTGCCCGAGCCGCTGCGCTCGCTCATCGGCCTGCTGCTCTCGCCCTCGCCCGACAACCGGCCCGCCGACGCCGGTG
>JAGQJJ010000446.1 GCA_020430675.1 Myxococcales bacterium | reverse complement strand
TCTGCGCTCGCATCATGTGCAGCTCGGGCGGGCGATCATCGGCGGTCAGGGGCACATCCCAGACGCTGCGGTCGTTCTGCAGCGCGTTCTGCATCTCGACCACCTGGTGCAGATAATGCACAAAAGTGCGAAACACCTCGACAAGTGGCATATGCACCGCGCCGCGCTCGGTGAGCGCGATGCCCCAGGCGCGACCGAAATCGAGCCGGCGCACCTTGCCGATCTTGTACATGTCGAGCATGGCATGCACCTCGGGATTGAGGTGGTGCTGAACCTTCTGATACGCCCGCGTCGCGTCGGCCCCGCAATAGGTGGTCACGAGCTTGTCGCCGCCCGGGTGCTGGTGGCGGAACTCGGTCATGTCATAGACCTGACCTTCGATGACAAACCAGTAGCCATTCTCCTCGTCGTTTTTCATCGCCAGGTCAGAGATGTCGTATTCGCCATCGCCGAGCACGCCGGGTGCCATCGCCGGCGCGAAGGTGGTGAAGATGTCATGCATCAACCGCTGGTTCGCCGCCATCCGGCGGATCAGCGGAAGCGCGGCGGCGGCCCCGCCGGGGTGAAAGCGGCCGATCACGTCTTCCAGCAGTTCGTGCACGGTATGGGCGAACCGGGTCTGCCCGCAGATGTAGAAGCAGGCTTCGCGCCCGCCGAGCGCGCGCGGCGCGGCGAGCTGCCACAACGCGCGGGCGTCGTCTTCGGCCTGGAAGAGCCTTTCGACGTATCCCCGCGGCGCATGCTCGATGAGCATGCCTTGACCGGGCACCGAGCGCAGGCGTTGATCGGCGCGCGAAAACGCGATGCGGCAGTTGAGCTTGCCGGCGCGCACCAGGTCGCTCAGCTCGCGCTGGTAGTGCACGCTCTGCGGCGTGCGCGTCGCATAGAACAACCAGTTTGCGGCGGCGCCGGGCATGCGGGCGCGCTCTTCGAGGAAGGCGCGGAAGGGCGAGATGCCGGTGCCGGCGGCGAACATGACGATGGGCACCGCGGGGTCGCTCGGCAGCGCAAAGCGCGACGGGCGCACGATGCGGATCGCGATCGGCTCGGCGGTGGGCGAGGCATGCTCAAGCAGATAGCTCGTCGCCGCGCCGCGGCGCGTCCGCCGCTGGCCGTCGAGGTCGGTCGTCTCATAGCGCAGCGCGCCGACGGTGAGGTGCAGCTCGCTCGGACCGCCCTCATCGCGATCATCAGGCGCCGACGAGATGGAGTAGAGCCGCAGCCGCTCGGGCGGCACGAGGCGCGCCAGGCTCTCCTTCTCCCAGGTGCGGGCGGACCAGAGCCGTCGCGGGTTGAAGCGCCCCCGCGCGGCGCGGTCCAGCAGATCCCACAGCTCGTACTGGTCGGTGGTGCGCGACTCGATGATCTCGTGCAGCGCGGCCGACCCGCTGAGGCGCTGCAGCCGCTTGGCGGTCGCGCGCAGCGCGGGCCGCAGCTTGGCGTGCCGCAAGAACTGCCGCAGCGGCAGACTGGTCGGCGGCTCGCCCGGCGACAACGTCTGCATATGGCGCGCCCACTCCCGATCGAGCGGGATCTCTTCGTGGCCCTCGGCCCGCAGCGCCACCAGCGTGCGCTCGATCAGCGCCGGACTGTTGCAGGGCAGCACGCCGCAGCGATCGCCAGCCTGATAGCGAACGCCCACGCCGCGCACGTCGAGCACCACCCGCCGCGTGGCGGTGTCGTCGGCGCTGTCGGTGTCGACCACCGCCTTGACCCGCGCGTAGTGGATCAGGCTGGGCATGCCGACGAAGCGCTCCTTGCGCGCGGTGTCGACGTCGTCGCCCAGCTTCTCCCAGCCGCGATCGCGCGCCGAGCCCTCGAAGCCGACATTGGTGCCCGACCGGCCGGCGCGGATGCCGATCTCCATGAAGGCATAGAGCTTGAGCAGGTGCAGCCCAAGGAAGCCGCGCTCGCCGGCGTAGGCGTTGAGCACCGTGTGCAGCAGCCCCTTGAGGCGGGGCGAGCCGGCGCGCTCGACGTATTCGCGCAGCGAGACCTGCCCGATCGCCTCCATGAACGCCCGCTGAAGGCGTGGCAGGTGGTCGAGGCAGCGCGTGATGTGTTTGCCGTAGGTCGAGCCGAACGCCGAGCGCCCGAGCAGGTTGTCGAGCAGCGCAAACATGGGGACCGAGGCGCCGCTGAGCCCGATCTCGCCGTCGCGGATCGGCGCCGGGAACGACAGCACGGTGCAGGCGGTGACCACCGGGTCGAGGTAATGCGCGCTCGACGGCCAGGCATCGACGGTGAAAAACGCTTTGAAGGTCACCGCTTGCAGGACCTCCAGGATGCCATCGAGCGCGCGCTCCACGCCGGCCGGATCGTCGACGAGCATCGCTTCCTGCAACTCGACGCCCAGGCGCACGAGCGGGCTGGAGCGGGCCGAGCAGGCGGTGAACATCAGCCAGAAGCGCTCCGATGGGTTGCCGACCGAGCCCACGAGCATGCGCGTATTCTCAAAGCACCCCGGATCGGGGTTCGCCGGGTCGATCGGCGCCCAGTTATAGAAGAGCCAATCGGTGGGATGGAGCCCCGGCAGCGGGCGCGCCATGCGGCGGTTGATCTCGGTCCAGGGGCGCTCGATCACCTCGGGCAGCGGGGCGGGGAACGTCCGCGTCTCGTGGCCATAGGCGTGCGCCAGCGTGCCGACCACCAGCGCCGCGCGCGACAGGTAGCCCGCGTCGAGCGCCTCGGCGTCGGCGCGCAGCATCGGCAGCTTCTCGAGCGCTGCCATCACCCGGCCGCGCCGATACAGCTCTGGCAGCCGGGCGACCGCGTCGTCCCAGACCCGGTGGCTGCCCGGCAGCGCCTCAAGGGGCGGCGTGGGCGGCATGAAGCCGTGTTCCGCGCTCAGGAAATCATCGTCGGGGTGGCCAAAAGTGGCCGGCCTGGCCTCGGCGGCGGCCAGGATTCGCCGCGCCGGCGCCTCGGGATTGCTCGTGGTCATGATCCCCCCGGGGCCAATGGTCGAGCGGAGGTCATTGTGCCACAATAGGTCCGCGACAGAGGCCTGACCGGCCCACCGTGGGCAGGGGGGCGACACCGCTGCACGACGACCTGCGCGGCTTGGTCCGGGCGCCGGTCGACCCTGGGGGAAGCCCGTGCTCATCCGCCATGTCATGAACCCCAAATCGGCCAAGGTGGGCGCCGACATCACCATCAAGCGCGCCGCCGAGATGATGGTGATCACCCAGGCGTCCGACCTGGTCGTGGTCGATGACAACGACCGGTTCATCGGCGTCGTCTCGGAGGGCGACCTCATCCGCGAGGTGCTGCCCGACGTCGACGAAGTCTTCCACGCCGGCGGCAGCATGAAAGACGCACAGCGCGCCCTGATCGAGAGCGGCGCCCGCCTGCACGACCAGACCATCGAGCGGCTGATCATCCACAACCCGTTCATTGTGCGGCCCGACGACGCGCTGCTGACCGCGGCGGCGGTCATGATCGACAAGAACGTGCGCCGCATGCCGGTGGTCAGCGACGACGGCCGCTACTACGGCACGGTCTCGCGCGCCGACATCTGCTGGGCCTTGCTCGTGCCCAACCCCGACCCGCCGACCGACGAGTGAGAGGAACCCCATGGCGGTCATCAACGGCTATATGCTCATCGCCGACATCTCCGGCTACACCGCGTATCTGACGACCACCGAGCTGGAGCACGCCAACCCCATCATCCTGTCGCTGCTCAAGGTGCTCGTCGAGCATATGGGCGAGCCGCTTGAGCTGTGGCGGCTGGAGGGCGACGCGGTGATGGCCTATAGCACCGACGAAGCCTTCCCGAGCGGCGAGACCTTCCTCACCATCTGCGAGACGCTCTACAACGCCTTCTCGGCGCTGCGGCTCGACATCCAGGCCAATACCGACTGCCCCTGCCGCGCCTGCGCCCAGGTGCCCGACCTCGACCTCAAGATCCTCGTGCACCACGGCCCCTATGAGGTGGTGCAGATCGGGCCCCTGCGGGACATCTCGGGCAAGGACGTCATCCTCGTGCACCGCATGACCAAGACCAACGTGCGCGAGGTCACCGGCGTGCGCAGCTATGCGCTCATCTCGGACGCCGCCTTCAAGGCCATGGGCTCGCCCAAGGGCATGACGCCGTATGTCGAACCCATCAAACACTTCGGCGACGTGCAGATGCAGGTCTACGACCTGGCCGCGGCGTGGGCGCGCCATCGCGCGGCGCGGCAGCGGGTCTACGTGCCCGAGGCCGAGAGCCAGTTGACGCTGCGCGCGCGCATCCCGGTGCCGCCCGCGAGCCTCTGGCAGATTCTGGTGTCGGCCAACAGCAAGCGACAATGGGTGGGCCTGATCTCGGTGACGGTGGTCTCGGACGACGGCCGCCCCGGCCCCGGCGCCGAGTATCACTGCGTGCACGACGAGATGTCATTCACCTCATGGGTCGTCGATTGGGAGCCCTTCCAGTACTTCTCGTGCCGCTACCTCAGCCCCTTCAAGCCGCACCTCAGCCACTTCGAG
>JAGQJJ010000445.1 GCA_020430675.1 Myxococcales bacterium | reverse complement strand
CCGAAGCTGGGAGCGCGTGCGCCGCTTCGAGTCCGGCACGGTCACCGCCATCGCGGTGCACCCGCAGCAGGCCGGCGGGGTTGCCGTCGCCGTCGAGCTGCCCGCGCCGGCCGCCGATCCCGGGCCGGCGACGCCGCGCTCGCAGGTCTTCGTCTCGTTCGACCTGGGCGAGAGCTGGTCATCCGACCACCAGCTCGACCTGGAGCGCGTGCGCGACCTGGCCTGGCTGGTGCGCGACGGCGAGACGGTGCTGCTCATGGCCAGCGACGTCGGCTTGTACGAGGCCGAGATCGCGCCGGGCGTGCCCGCCATCCCCCGGCTGCACATCGTCGACGCGGCGGCGCCCGATCGCGGCTTCTACGCCGTCACCACCGCCCACGACGCCGGCCCTGAACCGATGGTGGCCGTCGCCGCCCAGGACCGCGAGGGCGTCTACCTCTCGGCCCGCGGCGGCGTCGGCGGGAGCTGGCGCAAACCCAGCCTCACCGGCCTCGACATCCGCACGCTTGAGGTCGAGTTCGACGGCGCCCGCAGCTTCTTGTGGGCCGGCGCGGTCGCCCTCGCCGACGAAGAGGGCGAAGGCTGCCGCCGCATCGAGCTGCGCGGCGACCACACCGATCTGACGCTGTGGAAGACGCTCAAGCGCAACTGGATCGGCGGCGGCTGCTACGGCCTGACGTTCGCCGGCGACGCGGTCTACGCCGCCACCTGGCGCGCCGGCGTGCTGCGTCTCGACGGCCGCGCCGACGACGCCGCCTGGCGGCCCTGCTCGATCAACGCCGGTCTGCCGCTGCGCGACGCGCCCAATCGCTTCGCGCCGGTCTACGGCGTGGCGGTGCACCGCGACGCGCCCGACCGGCTGCTCGTCGGCGGCCCCGAAGGCGTCTTTGGTTCAACCGATGAAGGCGCGCATTACGCGGCGCTCGGCGCCGCGGAGTTTGTCGACGCGGTGACCCTGCCGCCGACATGGGTCTTTGTCTCGGGCGAGCACGCCCTCGACCTGGCGGTGCGCGATGACCGCGAATGAAATCGCCCATTTGCTGCCCTGGGTCTACCAGCGAGCGCTGCGCGACGATCGCCTGCTCGCCGGCCTGCTCGACGCGATCGAAGCGCTGCTCGACCCGGCCGAGCAGGCGTTGGTGACGTTCCCCGAGCGGCTCGACCCGCGCCAGACCAGCGACGCCTTCGTCGCCTTCCTCGCCCGATTTGTCGACCTGGACCCGGCGCTCTGCGCCAGCCCCGACCGGTTGCGCGACCTGGTGGTGCAGGCCGCCGAGCTGCATCGCCTGCGCGGCACGCGGCTCGGTCTGGAGCGCTTCCTGACATTGGCGACCGGGCTGACACCGATCGACGTCGAGGCCGATGCGACCGACGAAACCGGTAGATCAAAAACATTTTTGATGCGCATCCATTGCCCGCCGGGCGCCGCCGGGATGGTGCCGCTGCTGACACGGCTCATCGAACGCGAGAAGCCGGCGCATATGGAATACGAGGTGGTCATCAAGCCCGCATAGGGGAGGTGCAACATGGGATTCCACATTCTGACCGAGAGCGGACCCCTCACGCTGAAGGCCGGCGAGCGGGCGAAGGTGGCCTTCACCGTCACCAATGGCCTCGGCAGCGACGTCGAGGCCCTGCTGCGCGTCCGCGCGCCCGACGCGAACCAGGCCTGGTTCACCATCGCCGGCGGCGAGCGACGGCGCTTCGGGCCCGACGCCACGCAGAACATCACCATCGAGCTGCACCCGCCCAACAACGCGGCCGGGGGCGCCTTCCCGTTTGCGCTGATCGTCGCCGACGAGAAGCAACCCGAAGAGGAGTGGCAGCACGGCCCCGAGCTGACGTTGACCGTGACGCCCGGCGATCCGGCGCCCAAGAGCCGCCTCTGGCTCTGGCTGCTCATCGCCGGCGCCGCGGCGCTGCTGCTCATCGGCGTGGGCCTCGCGCTCTGCTTCACCGTCGGCCCCTGCGCGAGCGGGCCGGGTCTGGGAGAAGCCTGCGCGGTCGATGAACCGCGCTGCGATGGCGACACATTGGAGTGCACGCCGCTTGACATGTGCCTGCTCAAGCTCGGCGCCACCGGCTGCAAAACGGGCGCGACCGATTGCAGCACCGGCTTCTGCAAGGACGCCGCCTGCGTCGCGCCGCCGGCCATTGGCGAGCCCTGCGTCGAAGGCAACTGCGCCGCCGATGACCTGCTGGTCTGCCCCGAGAGCACCTGCCTGGGCGACGTGGGCGCGGCGGGGTGCACCGATGACAAACAATGCCTCAGCGGCTGGTGCCGAAAGACCGAGACGCCCGCCCGCTGCGCCGCGTTGCTCGCGCCCGGCGAGCCGTGCACCGAGGATCGCTGCCAGGACGCCCGGTGCCTGAGCGGACACTGCCGCGCGCCCGACGGCGCGGCGTGCACCCACGACAACCAATGCGAATCGGAGGGCTGCGTCAACGACCAATGTCGGCGGCTGCCCGGCGTCGGCCAGGCCTGCCTCGCCGGCCGCTGTGAGAAGTCGCTCGCCTGCCCGATCGACCGCTGCCTCGTGCCCCTCGGTGGCAGCTGCACCAGCGCCCCGCAATGCGTGACGGGCAACTGCACCGGGGGGCGCTGCCAGGACATCCCCGGCGTCGGACAGCCCTGCAACGGCCCCTGCGATGGCACGCTGAAATGCGTCAACCACGTCTGCAAGATGCCCGAAGGCGGCACCTGCGGCCGGGCGAGCGACTGCGAGCTGGGCTATTGCGACGGCGGCGTCTGCAAGAAGCGCGTCGCGGTCGGCGCCGCGTGCGTCGGCGCCCAGGACTGCAACCACGACCAGATCTGCCAGCTCGACGCGCGCAACGGCAACAAGACCTGCCGCAAGAAGATCGGCGAGACCTGCAACGCGCCCGCCGAGTGCGGCAGCCTGAACTGCACCAGCCATCGGTGTGTCTCGAAGGCCGGCCAGGAATGCCAGAATGCGTCGCAATGCGGCCTCAGCGAGGCCTGCGTCGCCCCGATGAGCAGCGGCCCGAAGCTCTGCATGCTCGAGAACGACGCCTATTGCGGCCACGATCGCCAGTGCGCGTCGCTCTGGTGCAGCCAGACCCAATGCCGCGCCTCGACGGGCCACTGCACCAACAATGCCGACTGCCCGTCGGACTTCGAATGCAAAGCCAATGTCTGCCGGGTTCGCCTGGGATCCTACTGCCAGCCCTCGGCCGACCTGTGCGAACCGCTCGCCGCCCAGTGTCGCGTGACCGGCATCGGCCAGTCGGGCGCCGTCTGCAAGACCAAGAGCCCCCCGGCGCCTCCGGGCATGTGCGTGCTGTGCAAGTCTCAGCATGGCACCTGCATGAACACGATCCCCTGCGTGCTGCCGCCGCAGTGGCCACAGGTCTGGCGCAACTTGCACGCGGTGCACGTCCTCAACAAACCCGGCCTTGAGGCCCGCGTGGCCGACGACTTGCTCGACCGCCTGCGGACCAATCGCAACGACCTGATGCGGCGGGTGTTGTCGCCGAACCCATGACGCCGCCCGCGTGGCGGGGAGTGCGCCGGTGGACCGATCAACCCGCGCCCTGTTGATCGTTGCGGCCCTGCTCGTCGCCGCCGCCATCGCCGTCCTGGTGCTCGGCGGCGGTGACACGACGCCGGATGACGGCGCGCTCGACCGAGCGCGGGCCTCGCTCTGCGACGCGGTCGGCGGCCTCTTCAGCGGCGAAGCGCTGCCCGCCTCGGACCTGCGCGGCCCCTGCCTGCAAGGCGGCAAGCTGCGGCTGCCGACCGGGGCACAATGCACCCTCAGCGTGCTCGCCCGCGACGTGCGGCGGCGCGGCGCCCGGCTGACCTTGACCGATGGCGCCCGCGTCGAAGGCCGCTTCCTGCCCCGCGGTGACGGCCCGCAGAGCCTCGAAGCGCCGATTCGACTCGACCAGGACGCGGACACCAAAGCCGGCGATGCCATCGACCTGACCGTGTACACCGAGGGCGGCGCCTTGAAGCTGGGCTGCCTTCTCGGACCCTGTGTCATCGAGCTGACCGCCGCCAAGACATCCGCCTGCCCGGGAGCCATGCCATGAAGACGCTCTGGCGGCATGTCTTCTATGTCGGCGCGCTGATCTTCAGCCTCACGCTCGTCGGCCTCGAGATCGGCGCCAGCCTCATCGACCTTCCCGATCCCGATCCCGCGGTCCTCACCCAGAGCATCGTCGAGCAGGACATCGAAGACATGGACGCCGCCACGCTGCTCGCCCACCGCGAAGCCCACCCGGCCCCGCCGGGCATGGGCATCCCCGCGCTGGCATTTGTGGATGGCTGGTGGCTGCTCAACATCGTCTTCTTCGGCCTGCCCTTCCTCATCGGCTTCAACGTCTTCACCAAGGCCCAAGCCATCATCACCCTGCTCGCCGGCCTGGGCCTGCTGATCACCTCGATCTTCACGATCTTCAAGACGTTGGCCCTGCTGCTGGTGATGATCTCACTGCTGCTCGCGGTGCCCTTCGGCACCCTC
>JAGQJJ010000444.1 GCA_020430675.1 Myxococcales bacterium | reverse complement strand
GACTACCCGCACCTGCCCCGGCGCACCCTGCTGGAGCCGTCGACGCTGCGCCTGGTGCCCATCGACCTGAAGCGCGGCCCCGGCCGCATCGCGTACGTGCCCGGCCCCGGCGACAAAGTGGCCCAGGCCCTGCGCCAGGTGGGCTACCAGGTCGAGGAGATCGACGAGGACGCCATCGCCACGGGCGACCTCCGGCGGTTCGACGCCGTGGTCATGGGCATCCGCGCGTACAACACGCGCCCCCGGCTGCTCGCCCTGCACGGCCCCCTCATGGCCTACGTCGAGGGCGGCGGCCGGCTCATCGTCCAGTACAACACCAACAACCGCTTCAACCCGCTGAAGGCCGAGATCGGCCCCGAACCCTTTGAGATCACTCGGGATCGCGTCACCGACGAGGCGGCCACGATGGAGCCCGTCGACCCGGCGCACCCGGCCCTGACGACGCCCAACCGCCTCGGCCCGGCCGACTTCGCGGGCTGGGTGCAGGAGCGCGGGCTGTACTTCGCGGCCAACTGGGGCCCGGCCTACCGGCCGATCTTCCGGGCCCACGACGCGGGCGAGCCCCCGCTGGAGGGCGGCCTGCTGGTCGCGCGGCACGGCAAGGGCGTCTTCGTCTACACGGGCCTCGCGTTCTTCCGGCAGCTCCCCGCTGGCGTCCCCGGGGCCTACCGCCTCTTCGCCAACCTGCTGGCGCTCTGATGGGGGCGCCCGAGGATCCGCCGCCGCTGCTCGGCACCTGGCGCAATCTGTACGCTTTGGTGCTGGGCAATCTGGCGCTGCTGGTGCTGCTCTTCTGGCTGCTGACGCGGGCTTACACTTGAGCGCGATCGACTGGACCGTGCTGGTCGGCACGCTGGCTTTCATCGCCGTCTACGGCGTGTGGAAGACGCGCAACGTCTCGACGGCGCGGGGCTATCTGCGCGGCGATGACAGCCTGCGCTGGCCCACCATCGGCCTGTCGATCATGGCCACCCAAGCCAGCGCCATCACCTTCCTGAGCACCCCGTTGCAGTGCTACCTGGACGGCATGGGCTTCGTCCAGTTCTACTTCGGCCTGCCGCTGGCCATGGTGGTCATCTGCGTCGTTTTTGTGCCCATCTACTACCGGCTCGAAGTCTTCACCGCCTACGAATATCTCGAACGCCGCTTCGACGTGCGCGTGCGGGTGCTGGCGGCGACGCTGTTCATGATCGGCCGCGGCCTGGCCGCCGGCATCTCGATCTATGCGCCGGCCATCATCCTCAGCACCGTGCTCGGCTGGTCGCTCGAAGCCACCAACGTCGTGCTCGGCGCGGTGGTCATCCTGTATACCGTCAGCGGCGGCACGCAGGCGGTCAGCCAGACCCAGAAGCAGCAGATGGTGGTCATCCTCGCCGGCCTGTTCATCGCCGCCATCGTGATCGCCAACCGCCTGCCCGACGACGTCTCGATCGGCGGCGCCACCGCGCTCGCCGGCGCGCTCGGCCGCATCAACGCGGTCGACTTCGGCTTTGATCTGGACAGCCGCTACAACCTCTGGTCCGGGCTCGCGGGTGGCTTCTTCCTCGCGCTGTCGTATTTCGGCACCGATCAATCGCAGGTGCAGCGCTACCTGGGCGGTCAATCGGTGGCGCACAGCCGGCTCGGGCTGCTGTTCAACGGCGTGCTCAAGATCCCGATGCAGTTCGTGATTCTGTTCATCGGGGTGCTGGTCTTTGTCTTCTACCTGTTCGTGCGCCCGCCGGTGTTTTTCAACGAGCCGGCGCTCGACGCGGCGCGGCAGACCGCGCAGGGCCCGGCGCTGCAAGCCATCGAGGCGCAATGGGATGAGGCCTTCACCGCGCGGCGTGATCAGGCCCAGGCGCTCACCGCGGCCCTGGCGACCGATGACGAGGCGGCCACCGCGCACGCCCGGGGGGCGCTGCAAGCGGCCCAGGCGCGCATGGACGCCCTGCGCGGCGAGGCCAAGCAGACGATCAAGCAGGCGCTGCCCGAGACCGAGCTGAAAGACAGCGATTACATCTTCATCTCGTTTGTGCTCGGCTATCTGCCGCACGGCCTGATCGGCCTGCTGCTCGCGGTGATCCTGTCGGCGGCGATGAGCAGCACCGCCAGTGAGCTGAACGCGCTCGGTTCGACCAGCGTGGTCGACCTGTACAAACGCCTCGTGCGCCCCGACGCCGATGACCGCGCCACGCTGCGCGCCAGCAAGCTGTTCACCGTGCTGTGGGGCCTGGTCGCCGTCGCTTTTGCCACCTTCGCCGCGCTGCTCGACAACTTGATCCAGGCGGTGAACATCCTCGGTTCGATCTTCTATGGCGTCATCCTCGGCATCTTCCTGGTCGCGTTCTTCTTGAAGTGGGTGCGCGCCACGCCGACGCTGATCGCCGCCTTGCTCGCCGAGGCCGTCGTCGTCACCTTGTTCTTCACCAGTGACATCGGCTTTCTCTGGTTCAACGTGATCGGGTGCGCGCTGGTCCTCGCCCTCGCGGCGATGGTGCAAGCGTTCTGGCCGGCGCCGCCCGCCCAAACATCGGTGGAGGAAAACACCCGATGAAGCTTCGCCTGTTGCCCGCTCTGGCCGCCGCGGCCCTGCTGTCCGCCGGCCCGGTGCTCGCGCAGTCGCTCGACCTGCCCGCCCTCAGCCCGCATGCCCGCGTCGAGCAGACCGTCGGCGTGACGACCATCGCCGTCGACTACAGCAGCCCGGCCATCCGCGACCGCAAGATCTTCGGCGGCCTCGTGCCCTTCGATACGCTGTGGCGCACCGGGGCCAACGGCGCGACCACCATCGAGTTCAGCGCCGACGTCACGTTCGCCGGCCAGGCGGTGCCCGCCGGCAAATACGCGGTCTTCACGCTGCCCGGCGCCAGCAAGTGGACGGTCATCCTCAACAAGAACCCCAACCAGGGCGGCACCGGCAGCTACGACGAGAAGCTCGACCAGGTGCGCGTGCACGTCGACCCGGCCGCCGCGCCCAAGCGCGACCGCATGACCTTCTTGTTCAGCGACACCACCGACGCCAGCACGCAGCTCGACCTCGAGTGGGAGACCACCCGCATTCGGGTGCCGATCACCGTCGACACGCCCGCGCTCGCCCGCGCCAATATCGACCGTTTTGTCAGCAGCAGCAGCCGCGGCCTGGCCAACGCCGCCCGCCACTTCGCCGACGAGGTGAAGGATGTCGACCGCGCCCTGGCGCTGATCGACGCCTCGCTGGCGGTCGAGCAGACGTGGTTCAACACCTGGCTCAAGGCCGACTTCCTCTCGCGCAAGGGCAATTACAAGGCCGCCTACCCGCTGGCCGAGAAGGCGCACGAGATGGGGCAGAAGAACCCGGGCGGCTATTTCTACAAGGACCGCGTCGAAGCCGCGCTCAAGGATTGGAAGGGCAAGCGCTGACCGCGACGCCCTGCTGGGCGGCGGTGACAACCGGCCCGGCGATTGGGCATACTGGCACACCCCAAGAGGAGAGGTCGGCATGCGCGTCGCGGTCGTCGGGGCAGGCATCGCTGGGCTGGGCGCCGCGTGGCGGCTGCGCACGGTCGCGGACGTGGTCTTGTTCGAGGCCGAAGACCGGGTCGGCGGGCACGCGCTGACAGTCGATGTGCCCCTGCACGGCGCCGATCCCGCGGTGGGCACCTGGCCGGTCGACGTGGGCTTCCAGGTCTGGAGCCCGGCTTTCAACCCCAACCTCGCCGCGTTGCTCAAGGCCGTCGGCGTGCAGCCGCGGCCGCTGGCCTTCTCGCTGACCAGCCAGATCGGCGGCGAGGTGTGGACGAGCAACGGCCAGCCGACCGCGGTCGGGGCGCGGCTCGCCGCCGAGTTTGAACGCTTCGCCGTTGTCGCCGGGCAACCGTTGGCGCCCACCGCGTCCTTCGGCGACCTGCTGACCGCGCACGGCTTCTCGACTGAGTTCATCCAGCGCTGCCTGGGCCCGCTGATCAGCTTCTGGTGGGTCTCGCGCACCGCGCTGCTCGATACCCCGGCGGTGCTGCTGCTGCCGATCTTTGCCTTCAAGGCGCTGGCCTTCGATCGCCCCTCGCCCTGGGCCGGCATCGAAGGCGGGTCGCGCACGACCTGCGAGCGCCTCGCCGCCACGCTGGGCGACGGTCTGCGGCTGGGCCAGCCGGTCAAGCGTCTGGTCCGCCGCGATGATGGCGTGCGCCTCGAGACCGGCGCCGGCGCCGAGGACTTCGACCACGTCGTGCTCGCGATCGACGCCCCGACCGCCCTGCGCCTGCTCGACGCGCCCACCGAGGCCGAGGCCGCGGTGCTCGGCGGCGTGCGCATGCTGCGCTCGACGCTGGTGGTGCACCGCGACCCGAAGGTGATGCCCGCCGACAAGGCGATGTGGGCCTATGGCAATTACGTCGACCCGAACCCGCCGGGACCGGTCGGCGAGCTCGCCGGCTGGATGACCTATTGCCCGCCGCCGCCGGCCGGCGCCGAGCCGGTCTTTGTCACCGTGGGCGAGGCCGCGCCGATCGACCCGGCCACCGTGCTTCAA
>JAGQJJ010000443.1 GCA_020430675.1 Myxococcales bacterium | reverse complement strand
TCGGCGGTTCTTCGACCGGCGGCTCTTCGACCGGCGGCTCTTCGCCCGGGGGCTGCTCGCCGGGCATCTCGTCCGGCCGCTGCTCACCGCCCGTGGGTTGATCATCGATGATCACGACGGTGCCGTCGTCGCCCCCGCCCCCGCTGTCAGGCAGGCAGCCTGGCACGGCCAGCGCAGTCAGGAGCAGAGCGAGTGAGCCTTGGCGGAGCGATCGCGTCATGATGGTCCTCGGATATCGGGCTGCGGGTCGGCGCGGCGAGCGAATTCAAGCATATTTGCCCCAAGGACGTCGAGCGCGGGCGCCGATGTCGAAGAAATTCATTCGATCCGCGCAATTCGCCTGCATAAACTGCTCGGGTCGTCGTCGCGCTGCGGCCCGTCTCGACGAAATCGTCCGGCCCACCGCAAGTCGGGCCGTTGTCCTCTTGGAAAGGAACCGTTCATGAAGCTCCTCAAGGTGACCCTCGCCGGCCTCGGCGCTCTCCTCACTTTCGGCTGCGGCGGCGATCAGGTGAAGGACTCCTCCGGCGGCGACGTGCCCAAATGGGTGCTCGAACAGCCCGCCGGCTGCGGGGTCGGCATCGCCAAGGTCCGCGGCAACCTGGGCATGGCCAAGACCACCGCCGAAGCCCGCGGCCGCGACGCGCTCGCCCGCCAGCTCAATACGACCGTTCAGGGCAT
This sequence comes from Myxococcales bacterium, assembly GCA_020430675.1. The sequence continues at coordinate 3,831 of JAGQJJ010000443.1, read as the reverse complement.
GATCAAGGACTACCAGCAGTCCGGTGAGACCGATGGCAAGGACTTCACCGAAGAGCTGACCACGCAGGTCAGCCGCCAGCTCATCGACATGAACCTGGTCGGCACCCGCCCCCGCATCTCGCATATCAGCAATGGCGGCGATCAGCAGTACTACTCGCTGATGTGCCTCGATCCCGAGGCCTTCGCCGGCGCCTTCGACCGCATGAACGAGCTGAGCGCCAAGCAGCGCGAGGCCCTCAAGAAGCGCGCCTCCGCTGAGTTCCACGACCTCGACGAGCAGCTCGATCGGCTGCACAACCAGTGATCGATCATGGTGACCGCGCGCGACGTCCTGCTGGCTTTGCTGCTCGCGGGCTGTGGGGCCGCGCCGGCGCCCGATGATCTGATCCTGGCGTCGGCGCCGGCCGTGGGGCTGCCCCCGGCGGCGCTTGCCATCCCCCCCGCTTCCGCCTCGTTGCGCGCGCTGGCCGCGCCGCGTCCGGGGCCGCTGGTCATCGAAGATGCCACCGATCAACGACTGTATGAGGTGCTCGTCACGCTCGACGGGCCACGCGCGATCTCGCTCGGCGCCGAGGCGCGGGCGGAGTGGCTCGCGGAGCCGTTGACCGCCGAGCCGGGCGAGGTCGCGCCCTGCGCGGGCGCGCCGTGCGGGCAGGCGACGCTGCCGGTCGGCGCGCCCCTTGAAGCGGCGTGGTGGCTGGCGTTGGCCGATCTGCACTGGCACCAGGATGCCACGGTGCAGCGCGCGATGAGCCGCGAGGCCGATGTGGGCGAGGTGCGGGCGACCGCGGCGAGCCGTCATCTGCTTCGGTTCAACGCCGGGCCCGACGTGCGCTGCGCGAGCCAGCAGAAGCTGTTCGACGAGGCGGTCGCCGCGCCCGCGCAGCCGGTCGACCCGCTGGTGCGCAAGGCGCGGGCCGAGCAAGGCATCGCCGAGGCCGAGCTGCCCCGCGCCGAGGCCGACGCGCTGCGCGGGCAATTGCTCTTGCGGCAGCGCCAGCGCGAGGACGGCCGATATGCGGTCGAAGTGCATCTGGGGCTCGACGCCGAGGCGGCGGCCCATGCGGAGGTCTTCGACGCGGTGCTGGTCTGCGACAGCGCCCAACCGCTGCACGCCGGTCGGCTGCCCGGCTACGACCAGCGCCTCGCCCGCGGCGATGACGGGCAATGGCGCGTGGCGGTGTTCAGCCGATGATGCGCTGAATCGCCACGCCGACGCCGAGGGCGACGAGGCCCACGAGCAACACGCCGAAGACGCGCGGGGCGTAGGTGCGGCCCCCGATCCAGCGAAGGATCGGCCACGCGACCAGCACGCAAGCGATCTGGCCGATCTCGACGCCCAGGTTGAAACCGAGCAGTGGGCCGACGATCGGGGCGTCGGCGGGAAGGGCCTGGTTGAGCAGGCCGGCGAAGCCCAGGCCGTGCACCAGTCCGAAACCGAAGCAGACGGCGAGCAGCAGAAGCAGCCACGAGCCGACCGGATCGCGGCGGCCTGGATGATCGAGGCGCCCGCGGCGCAGCAAGAGCAGGTCATGTACGGCGGCGACCGCGATCGAGCCGGCGATGATCGGTTCCACCACCTTGGGCGAGAGCACGATAATCTCGGTCGCGCCTAGCGCCAGGGTGATGCTGTGGGCGACGGTGAAGCCGGTGACGACCGCCAGCAGGCGGCGCGCGCGGCTGCACGCGAGCATCAACGCCAGCAGGAACGAGAGGTGATCCCAGCCGCCCAGGATGTGCTCGACGCCGGTGGCGCCAAAGCGCAGCAAGAGGGCAATCGTGCTGACGTCGCCCACGGTGACCGACGCGCGCGGCGCGAGGGGGTTGAGGGCCAGCGGCGTCTGCGCGCCGTCGGGCGCGATGACCGTGGCGACCGCGCCCAGCTTGAGGCGCGCGTGGGTCGCGGCGCGCCAGTCGATGTCGAGCATGACCGGGGCCGCGGGGCAATGGGCCTTCGTGTCGATTGCGAGGCCTTGCAGGCCCAGCGGGGACCACTTCGGGGCGTCCAGCCGACAGGGGACGCCATCGGCGCCGAGCCCCAGCCACTCGGGAAGGGCGGCGGTGAGCGCGGCGTCGAACTCGGCCTGGGTCAAGCGGGTCTCGGCGCCGACGCCCATCAACTCGCGGACGTCGACCGCGGCGATCTCGATGTGCACCGCGACGATGCCATCGGCGGCCACGGCAAAACGCGCGGTCGCTGAGCCGGCGTCATGGGCGAGCGCGTGGCCGGTCAGGGCCAGGGCGGTCATGCCCAGGAGCAGGAGGAGCCGTCTCATCGCTGGCCTCCGCGCAGAAGCGGCGCGTTGCGCTTCGAATCGTCGACGTGATCGCATAGTTTCGTGCCGATGTCGAGCCCGCGACGGCTCGCCGAGCCGAGAGCCGGGCGCCGCCCGGAGGAGATTCCATGAGTCCCATCAAGCGCATTCTGGTGCCGGTCGATTTCTCCGATTGTTCGCGGGAGGCCGTGCGCACCGCGCTGGCGTTGGCCAAGGTGTTCGAAGCCGAGGTCGACGTGGTTCACGTCCACGAGATCCCCTACACCGCGGGCGATGTGCGTGTGCAGACCCCCGAAGGCACCGTGACGATGCGCGACTTCCTTCGGGCCGAGGCCGCTCGACTGCTCGATGAGATGTTGGAGAGCATCGAGACCCTGCACGACGCGCCGCATCATCAGCATCTGCTGGAAGGCGTGCCCCATGCCGCCATCGTGCGCGCCGCGCTCAGCAATCACTCGGAGCTGATCGTGATGGGCACCCATGGCCGCAGCGGGTTGTCGCACCTGCTCATGGGCAGCGTGGCCGAGAAGGTGCTGCGCCAGGCCCCCTGCCCGGTCATGGTGGTGCGTGACGTGTACCCGGCGGCCGACTGATCGCTTCGCTCTCGGCGAGCAGCGGCACGAGCAGCGAGGCGGCGAGGCCCATCAGCGCGGCGGTGCCCGCGGGGTCGCCGGGGGCGCGCACGCGGCGGGCGAAGCGCGAGGCGGGGTGTTCGCTGCGCAGGCGATCGAGCAGCGCGCGGGCCTCGACCGGCTGATTGGCGGCGGCCTGATCCACCGCGCGGCGGTAGAGCGCGAGGGCGACGGGATCAGGCTCGGGCTTCGGGGCGCGGACCCACCCCGCGGCCGTGGGGCGGCCGATGGCGACCGCGGCCGCGGCGTCGGGCGGGGCCGGCCCGGCAGGCGTCGCGATGGCGGGCGTACCGGGCTGGGTCGCGGGCGGGTCGGCCGTGCGACAACCAGACGCGAGGGCCAGGGCCAGCGCGGCCCGGAACACGCGGTTCACAACGTCACCATTTCGAGGCCGAGGACAAAAGCGTCGCCTTCGGGGCGCACGCCCACGCCCATTTCGCCGAGATGCGCCCACGCAAACGCGAGCGCGCCCGCGAGACGGCGGATGGCTTCGCTGTCGACGCCCAGCGGCGTGAGCGCGGCGAGCACGGCGTCGGCGTAGACCGCGCCGGCATGCGGTTCGCCGGCCGGGCGCAGGAACAGCGCCATCGGGGCGCGCAGAAGCGCCGGGTCGAGGCCGAAATCGGCCTGGCCGCGCGGGTCGCCTTCGGGCCAGGGGGGCGCGCCGGTCAACGCGGTGACCCGGCCTGCGCGCACGCCAAGCCAGCCGCGATCGACGGGCAGCTTCGCCGGCTTGCGGGCGCGCACCGACCAACCGTCTGCGGTGGGCTCGATCTTGACCGCGTCGGCCTTCAAGCCCCGCAGCGCGGCCGCGATCTGCTTCGTCACGCGGGCTTCATCGGTCACCCCGGCTTCGATGAGCCAGCGGCCGCGCGCCGCGCCCACGGCCGCGCCGAAGGTGCCGTCGAAGAGGGTGGCCATCT
>JAGQJJ010000442.1 GCA_020430675.1 Myxococcales bacterium | reverse complement strand
GGCCGCGCCCCGCGAGCCGCCGCGCGGTGGCCGGGCCGATGCAGGCGATGCGCGCGCGGCCGAAGGCGCGCGGGTCGCGGTCGGCAGCCAGGAGGGCGTCGACGAAGAAGTCGACGCCGTTGGCGCTGGTGAAGATCACCCAGTCATAGGTGCCCAGGCGGGCGATCGCCTTGTCGATCGGCGCGCGGTCGCAGGGGTCGAAGGCGATGGTGGGCAGCGCAAGCACCTCGGCGCCTAGCTCGGCGAGGCGTCCGGCGAGCGCGCCGTGCTGGCCCTGGCTGCGGGTGACGACCACCGCGGCGCCGAAGAGCGGGCGCTGTTCGTACCAGCCGATGCGGTCGCGCAGGTCGACGACCTCGCCGATGAGCGCGGTGAGCGGCGGGGCCAGGCCGGCGCGTTCGGCGGCGTCGGCGCAGTCGGCCAGGGTGCTGACCAGCGTCTCCTGATCGGGGCGGGTGGCCCAGCGGATGAGCGCGACCGGGGTGCTGGGGGCCCGGCCGGCGGCCATGAGCCGGCGGGCGACGTCGGCGAGGCGTTTGGCACCCATGTACACGGCGACGGTGCTCATGCGGGCCAGCGCCGACCAGTCGGTCTCGTCGGCCGCGTCGGCGGCGCGGTGGCCGGTGACAAATGCCAGGGTCGAGCCGTACCCGCGATGGGTGACCGGGATGCCGGCAAACGCGGCGCCCGCGACGGCGGCGGTCACGCCGGGCACGACCTCGAAGTCGACGCCGGCGGCGACCAGCGCCTCGGCCTCTTCGCCGCCGCGGCCAAAAACAAACGGATCACCGCCCTTGAGCCGCACGACCACCTGGCCGGCGCGGGCGCGTTCGATCATCAGGGCGTTGACCCGCGCCTGGCCCAGCCGCTCGCCGGGCGCGCCGGTGGTGATGCGCTCGGCGCCGGCGGCGGCGAATTCGAGGATTTCCTCATTGACCAGGTAGTCATGAATAACCGAGTCGGCGCGGGCGAGCAGCTCGCGGCCGCGAAGCGTAAGCAGGCCCGGCGCCCAGGGGCCGGCGCCGACGAGGTAGACGAAGCCGGGGGCCTTCATCGCGCGCGCAGGCGTTCCAGCACGGCGCGCCCGCCGGCGTCCAGCACGTGCTCGGCGACCTCGGCGCCCAGGGCCGCTGCGTCGGTACCGACGGCGGTGTGCACGTACATCTCGTGGCCGTCGGGGTCGCCGACAAACGCGCGCAGGCGCAGGTTGCCGCGGTCGCAGGTGGCGTAGGCGCCGACCGGCACGCGGCAGTCGCCCTCGACGCCGCGCAGGAAGGCGCGCTCGGCCTTTGTGCAGGCGGCGGTGTCGGCGTGGTGGATGACCGCGAGCGCGTCGCGCACCGCCTTGTCGTCGGCGCGGCACTCGATGGCCAGCGCGCCCTGGCCGACGGCCGGGATCCACTGCTCGGGGTTGAGCGGCAGAAACGACACGTCTTCGCGCTCCTCGGGGAAGCGCATGCGGATGACACCGGCCATGGCCAGCACCACCAGATCGACCCGGCGCGCGCCGTCTTCGTGCAGGCGGCCCAGGCGCGTCTGCACGTTGCCGCGAATGGGCTCGACCTGCGCCTCGGGCCAGCGCCGCCGCGCGAGGCAGGTGCGCCGCAGGCTGGCGGTGCCGATGATCTTGGGTTCGATGGGCTCGCCGGGGCGCGTCAGCAAGCAGTCGCGCACGTCGCCGCGCACCGGGATGGCGCCGAGCACGAGGCCGTCGGGCAACGCGGTGGGCATGTCTTTGAGGCTGTGCACCGCGATGTCGATCGAGTGGTCGGCGAGGCCGACTTCGAGCTCCTTGGTGAACAGGCCTTTGCCGCCGATATCGGCCAGCGGCCGGTCGAGGATGTGGTCGCCGCGGGTCTTGTAGATCACCCGCTCCACCGAGACGGCCTCGCCGTGGGCCTCGCGCAGCCGCGCGGCGATGTGGTCGGCCTGCCAGAGCGCCAGCGCCGAGCCGCGCGTGCCGATGCGGATCTTCATCGGTCCTCCCCGTCGATCGCGTCCAGCCGATAGAGCCGCCGGACCAGCCCGACGATCTGATCGGCGTCGTCCTCGCCGGCCGATTGGCGCAGGCCGGTCATGACGTCGTGCAAGAGCTTGTTGACGATGCCGTCGGCGAGCACCTCGACGGCCTTCTTCTGCCGCTCGTCGAGGCCGCCGAGCCGCGCGGCGACGCGGGCCAGCTCAGCGTCGCGCACCGCCTGGGCGCGCTGGCGCAGGTCGACGATGGTGGGCTTGACGCGCAGGCTGGAGAGCTCGCGCAGGAAGCGCTCGGCTTCGTCGGCGACAAGATGTTCGGCCAGCTCGGCCTCGCGGCGGCGCAGGGCCAGGTTCTCCTGGGCGATGTCGCTCAGATCGTCGACGTCATAGACATAGACGTTGTCCATGCCGTTGAGGCCGGGGTCGATGTTGCGCGGGACCGCGATGTCGATGAAGAAGATGGGCCGGTACTTGCGGGCGCGCAGCACGGGCTTCATGGCGCGCGAGTCGATCAGGTAGCCGCGGGCGCCGGTCGAGGTGATGACGATATCGGCCTCGATCAGCAGGCGGGGCAGCTCTTCCAGCTCGCGCGGATGGCCGCCAAGCGCGGCGGCGACGGCCTGAGCGCGCTCGATGCTGCGGTTGGCGACCAGCAGCTCCTGCACGCCGGCCTGGCGCAGATGGCGCGCGGCCAGCTCGCCCATCTTGCCGGCGCCGATGAGCGCGGCGGTGCGGCGGCTGAGGTCGCCGAAGATCTGGCGGGCGAGGTCGACGGCGACGCTGCTGATCGAGACGACGTTGCGACCGATGCCGGTCTCGGTGCGCACCCGCTTGGCGACGGCAAAGGCGCGCTCGACGGCGCGGTTGAGGGCCGGGCCGGTGAGGCCGGCGCGGCGGCAGGTGTCGAAGGCGGTCTTGAGCTGACCGAGGATCTGCGGCTCGCCGACGACCATGCTGTCGAGGCTGGCGGCGACGCGGAAGAGGTGCGTGATGGCGCCGCGGTCGAGGTGCGTGTACAGGTGGCGCCGCAGGGCCGGGCCGCGAGCGTTGCCCACCCGGGCGAGCACGTCGGCGAGCGCGTCGGTGACCTCGGCGCCGCGCTCCGAGGCGGCGTACAGCTCGACGCGGTTGCAGGTCGAGATGACAAACGACTCGGTGCAGCCTACCTCGCGCGCGGCGGCGGCGGTGTCGGAGAGCGCGTCCTCGGGGATGGCAAAGCCCTCGCGCACCTGCACCGGCGCGGTGCGGTGGTTGAGGCCCAGCACCAGCACGTGCATCAAGCGATCCCCAACGAATACAGCGCGACGACAACCAGCGAGGTCACCAGGCCCAGCGTCGTGAGCACCGCGGCGCGGCGGCCGCGCCAGCCGGCGGTGAGGCGGGCTTGCAGCACGGCGCCGTAGATGAGCCACGAGATGACCGCGAGCACATAGGTCACCCGCAGTCCGCCCGAGCCGATGCGCATGGCCTCGGCGCTGCCGAGCAGCAGGGCGATCGTATAGAACGGGAAGCCGATGATGATGCTGCGCAGCGAGAGGCGGTCGAGAACGTCGAGCGGGGGCAGACGGCGACGCATCGGGCTCGAGCCTTTGCGTTTGAGCATGCGGGCTTGCAGCAGGTAGACGATCGAGAACGCGGTCGCGAAGCCAAACGCGGTGACGCCGAGGAACGCGAGGCCAATATGGATGCGCAGCAGCCAGTCGGCGACCGGGGCGCTGACCAGATCGGTCAAGGGGCGGCTGACGAGCAGGGCAAAGACCGAGAGCAGCGTCGCCAGCGCGGCGATGAAGCTGCCGAGCGCCTGAATCGGGTAGCGCCGTTGCATGAAGAGGTAGAGCGCGCCAAGGCTCCAGGCGGACAGCGAGAGCCCGAGGCGGGTGCCGCCCGCGAAGCCGGCGAAGATGGCCCAGGCGACCATCACGCAGAGCGCGTAGATCAACGTGCCGCGCAGCAGCCACAGACTGACCCGGCCCACGCCGGGGCGAGCCGTCCACAACTCGATCAGATAGCCGATCGTCGTGATGGCGTAGGCCGCGGCGCCGATCGCGAAGAAGATGTCCACTCGCCTCGCCCGCTCCTCTGCTTGGGACCATGGTCCGGGTCGAACCCGACGCGGTGCGCGACGATATTACTCCCTCCGGTCGCGCTTGCCAGGGGCACGCCCGCTCGCGAGGGGCGCGACGCTACTCGGAGAGCTTCTTCTCGACGAGCTGAAGATACCGGGTGGCCTTGGGCTCGCCGGGTTTGAGCTCAAGCGCCTTCTCCCAGCTCTTCTTGGCCTGCGCGTAGTTCTGCAGCTTGAAGTACGCCATGCCCAGGTTGACCTGATAGTCGGCGTTGCGCGGCGCGAGCAGCGTGCTGCGGCGATGCTGCTCGGCGGCATCGGCGAACTTCTGCTCCTGGAAGGCGACCTCGCCCAGCCCCGAATAGGCGGCAGCGCTGCGGCCATCGCGACCGAGGGCCTGCTCGAACGCCTCGCGGGCCTCGCGCCAGCGGCCGCCGCGCACGTGGTCGCGGCCCTTGTCGACCAGCTCCT
>JAGQJJ010000441.1 GCA_020430675.1 Myxococcales bacterium | reverse complement strand
TGTTGAGCAGGTTGCTCGTCACCACCACGTCGAAGTCTTCGGGCGCCCGCACCAGCTCCATCGCCATCACGTCTGCATAAAGATGCCGCGACTCGATGTTGGGGTGCTCGGCGGCCACGGCGCGGAAGACGTCCTGCCACAGCCCGTGCGCGTGGCGGATGGCGTTCGACTTGTCGCTCATGCACAGCCGCCGCTTGCCGTGCTGCTCGGCATAGGCGTAGGCGGCGCGGATGATGCGCTCGACGCCCTTGCGGGTGGCGATCATCTCGGTGATGGCGATCTCATCGGGCGTGCCGCGCTTGAAGCGGCCGCCGACGTCCGCGTACAGGCCCTCGGTGTTTTCGCGGAAGATGACCAGGTCGAGATCGGCCGGCCCCTTGTCGCGCAGGGGCGTCAGCGACGGGTGCATCAGCTTGACCGGGCGCAGGTTGATGTACAGGTCGAGGCGGAAGCGCAGGCCGAGCAGGATGTCGCGGGCGTGCACCATGTCGGGCACCCGCGGATCGCCCAGCGCGGCGAGGTAGATGGCGGCGTAGTCGTCGCGGAAGGCGGCGAAGGTCTCGTCGGGCAGCGTGACGCCCTCGGCGAGGTACTTCTCGGCGCCCAGGTCGAACCAGACGAAGTCGAGCGGCAGGTCGAAGCGCTCGGCGGCGGCCTCCAGCACTTGAACGCCCACGGCGGTCACCTCGGGTCCGATGCCATCGCCAGGGATGACTGCGATCTTCTGCGGCTCGCCACCGGTCATGTGCTCCCCTTTCATCCAGCGTCTTCGGGCGCTTGCAGCGCTTGCGCATAGCGCAGCATCAGCTGCAGCGCGGCCTCTTCCAATCCGTGCACCGCGGCGTCGAGCGCGTCGGACGTCAGCCCCGCCCGCTGCTCGTCGCGCACGCCTTCTTCCTGTTCTTCGAGCTCGGTCTCGGCCAGATCGGCCTCCAACTCGGCGATCCTGCCCCGGGCGGCGGCGAGCTGCTCGGCGGCGTCGCGCTCTTCAAGGCGGGCTTCTTTGAGCTGGGCCATCAAGGCCTCGCGCTCGCGCAGTACGTGCTCGACGCGCCGGCGGTGGTGGTCGAGCAGCGCGACCTTGGTCTCGGCCACCGTCGGCCGCGTCTGCGCCCGCAGCGCGTCGAGCACCCGGGCGTACCGCTGCTCGTTGCGCCGCGCCTCGGCCGTCAATCCATCGAGCGCCGCGGTCGCTTCGGCGTGCCGCCCGGTGGCCCGCGTGAGGTTCTCGCGCAGTGAGCGCACCCGACGTTGCAAGCGCTCGCGGGCGGCGATGCGCTCGCGCGCCGAGCTGTCGGCCGTCTGCCGGGCCTGCGCAGCCGCCGCTTGCGCCGCGTCGACCTTGGCCCGCGCCTGCCGCAGCCGCCCCATCGCCTGCACCACCGGCGGCGGCGCGGGGTTGAGCAGCCGCTCGACGAGCTGGCCCAGGTTCTCGCCGAAGAGCAGCCAGTCGCCCACGCGCCCGGGCAGCGGCACGCCCGGAAGTGGCGCATGCGTCGGCGTGGCGTCGCGGGCGATCGGACCGGCCAGCGCACGGCCGATCTGGTCGAGCACGCCGATGATCTCTTCGGTCGACGCCGGCCGGCGCGCGCGCTCTTTTTCGAGGCAGCGGTGCACGAGCGTGACCAGCGCGCGCGGCAGGCCGGGCACCAGGCGATCGAGCCGCGGCGGGGCCTCGTTGACGTGGCGCGCGACGACCTCGGCGGGCACGTCATCCTCGAAGGGTGGCCGCCCCGCGAGCATATGGAAGAGCACCCCGCCCAGCGCGTAGACGTCGGTGCGGGCATCGGGCGGCTCGCCGCGCGCCTGCTCGGGCGCCAGGTAGAGCGGCGTGCCCAGGATGTACATGCCGGTGGGCTCGTGGGCGCGGTCCTTGTCGTCTTCGGGCAGGGCCAGGATGCCCAGATCGACCACCTTGACGTGGTCGGTGAAGCGCCCGTCGGCGGTCAGGAAGATGTTCTCCGGCTTCACATCGCGGTGCACCGCGCCGCGCCGGTGCAGCACGCCGAGCGCCTCGCAGACCTGGCGGATGATGTGGATCGCCCGCACCGGCGGCAGGCGGCCGTGCTCGCGCAGCTCGACTTCGAGGTCATGGCCGCGCAGCAGCTCCATCGCCAGCCACGCGCGGCCGTCGGTGAGCTGCCCGCCGTCGAGGATGCTGACGAGGTGCGGGTGCAGCAGGCCGCGACCCACGTTCCACTCGGTGAGCATGCGCGAGACGATCAGCGGCGCCTCGGGGATGTCGGCGCGGCTGATCTTGAGGGCGACCTGACGGTTGGTATCAACCTGGCGCGCTTGCAGCACCTCGGCCGTCGAGCCATCGGCCAGATGGCGCTCGATGGCATAGCCGCGGCGGCGCAGCTCAAGGACCGGATCGGCCCGATCGGACGCCGCTGGGTTCATCAACGGCGCGCTCGCATCGCGGGGTAGCTCGGGACACGCGGCATTGGCACGCGGTCACACCTCGTCAACGGGGGGTTTCAGCCGACTGCTTATCATAAGGCGGCGGCCCGAGCGAGCGAGCCCTGACCGGCCCAGGGGCGGCGCGGCCGATCTGGCCCGATCTGGCCCCAATCGGTCGGCCCGCTTGCGGTAACATGCCCGCCCGGACCGCCAGCACGAAGGGGAACGCATGCGTCGCGCGGCCTTGCTCGGAGGGCTCCTCGCCCTGCTCGTTGGATGTGATGACGGCGAGACCGCCACGCCGCCGGCCGTCGATCGCGGGGCGGTCGACGCGATGGTCGACGAGGGCGAGCCGGACGCCGCCCCTCCCGAAGACGCCGCCGTCGACGCCGCGTTGCGTGGGCGGCTGGTGGCCGATCCCGAGACCGTCGAGTTCGGGCTGGTCGCCGTGGGTGGCATGGGCGATGGCATGCTCAGCCTGCAAAACGACGGCGAAGGGCCGGTCGAGATCACCGCGTTCGACGGCCTCGCCGCGCCGTTCAGCACCGGCCGCGCGCTGCCGCTGACCGTGCCCGCGGGCGCGAGCCGGACGCTGGTGCTGGCCTATCAACCCGGCGAAGAGGGCGACGACGAAGCGACCGTGACCGTGGTCTCGGACGCCGAAGGCCCGCCGCTGCAATTCACGCTGCGCGGCCGCGCCGGGCGGCCGATGGGCGAGCTGGCGACGCCGGTGCTCGACTTCGGCGTCGTCGTGCCCGGCATGCCCGGCGGCCAGCTGCTCGAAGTGCGCAACACCTCGCCCGGCCTGCCGCTGACGGCGCTCGAAGTGCGCGACATCGCGCCGCCTTTTGCCGTGCCGCAGGGCCAGCTGCCCGCGACCGCGGCGCCCGAGGACTCGATTCGGCTGGTGGTGCAATTTGCGCCCGAGGCCGATGGCGACTTCGAGCAGATGATCACGCTGCGCACCGACGGCGGCGAGTTTGCGGTGCGCCTCGTCGGCCGCGCGGTGACGCCCGGTGAGCTGCGGCTGGTTGGCGTGGAGCCCGGCTTCGGCCCGGTCGACTCGCCGGTCACCGTCACCGTGCACGGGGGCCCGTTTGCCGCCGAGCCGACGCGCATCACGATCGGCGACGTCGAGCTGCAAGATCTTGCGCTGGTCGACGACTGGCGGGTGCGCGGCACGCTGCCCGTCAGTGGCGAGGCGGTCGGCACCCTCGATGACACCGTCGACGTGCGCGTCGAGTTGGACGGCGGCGGCTTCGGCGTGCTGCCCGCGGCCTTCGTGCGCACGCCGGGCCTCAACGCCGGGCGCATGCTCGACGCGGCGGCGGTCGCGGCCGGCACCATCGGCCCCGAGGGCAACCCTTGGCGGCTGACGATCGACACGTTGGCCGCGGGCACCGAGCTGACCATCGAGCCGGGCACCGTCATCCTCGGGGAAGCCGGCGCGCTGACCATCGAGGGCGTGCTGCGCTGCGGCGCCGACACCGGTCCGGTGGTCTTCAGCGCCCGCGAAGGCGAGGCCGGCGCATGGAGCGGCCTGCGTTTTGCCGCCAACGATGTCGCCAGCGAGCTGCACCGCACGACGGTCGAATACGCGGGCCTGGCCGGCGAACCGGCGCTGGTCACGGCGCAGAGCACCACGCTCGACGGCCTGGTGGTGCGCCACTCGGGCGGCGACGGCGTGCGCGTCGAGGGCATGGGCAGCCTGGTGCTGCTCGGCGGACAGTTCACCGATCTGGCCGGCGACGCGCTGCGGCTGGCCGAGCCGACGGTCAGCGTCTTCCGCGTGCAGCGCACTTTCATCCGCCGCGCGCGCTGGCCGCTGGTCGGCCTGCCCGGCCATTTCGGGCGGCTGCCGCTCGGCGAGGCCAACGACTGGGTCGACAACGCGCACGACGCCATCGGCCTGCGCGGCGGCGTGGGCACCAATCTGACGCTGGCCAACCAGCCGGCGGGCCTGTTCTATCGCTTGATCGAGCCCATCACCGTGGGCCGCGGGGTGATCTTCGGGCTCTCGCCTGGCGCCGCCGCTCGGTGTCGGCGCTCGCGAGCGCCGCCTCAAGATCTGCGACCTCCATCACGCGGACTCGCTCACGATGCGGGAGATGTCGAGCTCGGCGGTGACG
>JAGQJJ010000440.1 GCA_020430675.1 Myxococcales bacterium | reverse complement strand
CGATTTCGCCCGCCGGCGCGGCATGCCCCGGGCGGCAAGCCGGGGTTGGTTCGGGCTGCGGCGCGGGTGCACCGGCACAGCCCACGAGGGCGATGAGGGCCCATCCCATCGAGCGTCGAGCGGTCATGACTCCTCCTACGTCACCCCCCGCATCGCATCGATGGCAGCCGGGCCGCAAGCACGGCGTGCGCGAGCGCGGCAAATTGCCGCGGCGCGGCGCGGAGACGCGGCGACGCGGCGCACCGATCGGCCAAGAACGGCGACGCAGCGGCTTTTTCGGGTCGGCACGGCCCTTGCTCAAGGGTTGAAGCGAAATCTGATGAGGAGGCACCCATGAAAGCCATCGCAATCGAAGCCAGCCCCGACTCGCAGCAGCTTCTCGGCGATCTTCGCGCCGAGTTCCTCAACATGGCCGAATTCAATGATGGTGAGCAGGTCCACAAGGCCATCGAGTGGGTCAAGCTGGGCCCGATTCCCATCCCCATCCCCAACCCGCCGATCCGCGTGCAGGCGCTCAAGCTGCATGACATGCATCACATCCTGACCGGCTACCGCACCGATTGGACGGGCGAGTGGGAGATCTCGGGCTGGGAGGTCGGCGCCGGCTTGCATCGCAACCCGGTCGCCTGGACGTTCTGCGTGATGGGCTTCACCGCGGGCCTCATCGCGTCGCCGCGCCGCACGCTGCGCGCGTTTGCCCGCGGGCGCCGCTGCCGCACCTTGTTCGATCAGGATCCCAAGGTGGTCTTTGCCATGACCGCCGCCGAAGGCCATGCCTTCTGTGGCACCGCGGCCCCCGCGCCGAAGGTGGGTTTCGGCGATGTCTGGCGCGCGTTGGCGTGGGGCGCGTTGGGCACGGTGACCGGCATCCTGCCGCCGGTGGCCTGGCTCATCGCCCGCTTCGGCAGCCCGCCCACGACCATCCTCGCCACCCGATCGGCGGCCGAAGCCGCCTGATCGCGCTCAGGGCGCGGCGTCGAGCGCCGCGGTATAGACCAGGGCGCGGCGTTCGGCGGTCACGTCGGTCGCCATCAACGTGGCGGCGAAGATCAGCAGGCCGACGCCGACGCCCGGCATCCACTCCTTGCGGCCGAGCAGGATGAGCCCCAGGCCGATGAGGGCAAAGGCCGTCCACACCAGCTTCAGGCGAATCCAGTTGGCGTTGACCTTGGCCATGCGGTCGCGCTCGGCGGCCAGGGCCTCGGCGGGCTTCTCTTCCAACGCCGCCTTCAACGTGTTCACCTGGCCGGGCGTCTTGAGCGCAAGGCCGCCGCCCACGCCGGCGCCGAGCAGGCCGAGCAGCGCCAGCGGGATGGCCAGGCCCACGCCAAACGGGCCCGGCTGGCCGCGCCACGCAAAGAACGCGGCGGCGATCACGAGAAGGCCGACGGGCACGAGCAGCAGACCGAGCTGGCGCTCGCCGGCGAAGTAGGTGTCGATGGCGGCGTAGGGCATGGCGGGCCTCCGGGGGCGGACGGACTTACTGGCAGGCGTTGGGCGCGCCGGGGGTGCCGTCGACCAGGCGCCACGAGACGGTGCCGTCGGCGGCGACGCAGCGGCTGGGCGCGCGGGTGGTGGCGTCGTTGGGGTCGTCGGGGATGACCACCGCGTCGGGCAGCGAAGCGATTTCGCCGCGGGCGTAGACCACGCTGTCGAGGATCTCGCCGTTGCGCGTGATCTCGACGCCGTCGGGGTCGCCGTTCTGGAAGTCGTGGTTGTCATTGGCCGAGGCGATCGCCAGGAAGAGCGCGCCGGGCGGCAGCAGATCGCGCACCGCCGGATCGCCGACGACCAGGAAGGCGCCACCGGGCAGCGCGGCGCCGGCGTTGTTCAGGTCGAAGGTGCGGTAGCGCTGGCCGTTGCTGCCGTTGACCATGCCCAGCGTGAGACCGGCGAGCGGGATGGGCGCGTTGCCGGGGTTCTGGATCTCGACGTACTCGTGGTCTTCGACGCCGGTCATATCGTAGTTGACCTCGCTGATGATCGGGTCGATGGGCACCGCCGAGACGGTGACCGTTGCTTCGGCGTGCAGGTCGCCCAGATCGGCGGTGATGACCGCGTCGCCAGCGGCGAGCGCCTCGACGGTGAAGCGGGCGAACATCGCGTTGGGGTCGAACTCGACCTCGGCGGGCACCGAGACGATGCCAGCGGGCTCGACGTGCACGGTGGCGACCTGATCGGGCGGCGCGGGCAGGTCGAGCCGCAGCAGCACGTCGCGTTGTTCGAGCATGGCCAGCTCGAGCTCGGCGGGGTCGAAACGCAGCGTGGTGGGCACGTCTTCGGGGCCGACGACGCGCACGGTGGCCTCGATCGGCGCCTCCTGCTCGGCCGTCCAGGCGCGCACGGCGACCGCCTCCGCGGGCAAGACGCCTTCCAGCGTGAGCGTGGCGCGCCGCTCGCCGACGGGCACGACCACCGCGCCGGTCGTCAGCAGCGCGGCGGGGTCGCCCGACTCGACCTGCACCGCGACCGGCATCTCGGCGATGGCCGAGAGCACCACCGTCAGCGGTTCGCCGTCGAAGCCTTGCGGCACGCCCTCGTCGCCGGCGCGCAGGAAGCTGAGCGGCGGTTCGATGGCGATGACCACCGGCGGGCCGCGGTCGAGATCGGTGCGATCGCGGGGCTCGATCTTGTAGTTCTCGTTGGCCAGCCGCAGCACACCGCAGACGCGCACGAAGCGGTCGTCGAGCGCGGGCAGCGGGTCTTCGCGGTAGAGGAAGTCGTCGACGCGCACGCCGTCTTCGTCGGGGCCGTGCGCGACCACAAACTCGTTGGTGGGGCCCGCGTTGCCGTCGCCTGCGCCCGGCGGCGGCGCGATGTCGGTGACCTGCACGCGGGCGACGCAGACGCGCTGGCCTTCGTAGACGGGCCCGCCGTCGAGCACCTCTTGCACCGTCAACGCCAGCGGGGGCGGCAACTCCTCGGGGTCGGCCACATCGAGCCGGGCCACCTGGTGCAATTGGGTCTGGCCGAAGTAGATGTTGAAGCGCGCGGCCACGGTGACGCGCTGACCGACCGCGGGCGGGTCGATGCCCACGCGGCGGTTGCCCATATAAACATAGAGGCCGACATGGCCGGCAAGCGGGTCGAAGCCGGCGTCGGCCGCCGCTTCCAGGAAGAAGCTGCCCGCGGCGGTGCCGGGGTCGGTGACGATGCCGGTGACCACGCCGGTGACCTCGATGAGCTGCGATTGCGGCACCTGGCGGCGCTTGACCGCGGGGATGCTCAGCGGGCAGCCGTGCTCGGCGTCGTCGAAGGTGTTCGGGCAGAAGTCGCAGCGGTCGCCGCGACCGTCCTGATCGGCGTCGGCCTGATCAGGGTTGCCGAGGCCGGGGCAGTTGTCGTCGCCGTCATCGATGCCGTCGGCGTCGAGGTCGGTCGGCGTCGGGATGGGACAAGGGCATTCTTCCTCGGCCCATGGGCAGACGTCGCAGGCGTCGCCCACGCCGTCGCCGTCGCTGTCGATCTGGTCGGCGTCGGCCACCTCGGGGCAGCGGTCGCAGGCATCGCCGATGCCATCGCCGTCGCTGTCACCACCGCACGGGTCGCCGACGTAGGCCAGGCCGACAAAGGCCCGCCAGCGGGGCGCGCCGTAGTCTTCGGCGAACCCGGTTCCGGCGCCGGCGCTGATGGCAAAGCCGCTGTCATCGACATAGCGCAGACCCGCGCGACCCTCGACCGGGCTGCCGGCGCTCAGCGGGTTGACGTCGGTGAGCGGCGAGCGACCGGCGACCTCGATGAGCCCCTCGAGGTTGTCGAAGAGATGCGCCCCGATGCCCGCGCCCCAGGCCAGCTCGTGCGAGAGGTCGAGGGTGCTGAGCGTGTGGTCCTCGGTGCGAAACCGGGCGCCGATCTGGGCCCCCGCGCGCAGCCGGCCGCCGACCCACTCGGCGATGAGCGAGGGACTGACCGCGGCGCCGCCTTCGCCGACGAAGCCTTCATCCGAGCCGGTGGGCAGCGAGACGGGCACCGAGAGGGTGACGCCGAACTGCTGGCCGGGCTTGATCTTGAGCAGCGCGGCGCGGGCGCCGACCCGGATGTCGCCGAGATGGGCGCCGTCGTTGCCGGCGGACTCGATCAGGGTGCCCTGGGTGTCGTGCAAGGGCACGTCGAGCACCAGGTCGAGGCCGTCGAGCAGGCCATAGGCGAGCTGCACGTCCATGGTGGCCAGGTACTCGACGTAATCCTGCTTCTCGATGAGTTCTTCGCTGTAGCGGTCGCGGGTCACCAGCGGCGCGTTGGCGACGTGCAGGTGCAGCGCGGGCACCAGCACGTTCTCGCCCAGGGTGCGCGCGCCTTCGACGCCGAAGTAGCCTTCGACGCCCGGCGCCGGCTGGTAGAGCTGCACGTCCTGGGCGTGGCTGATGGCCGGGGCGAGCGCGGTGGCGCCCGCGACCAGCGCGCCGGTCGCGACCAGGCCCGCAGCCGAGGCGCCCGCTGCCCGACGCTGGCCCCTCCGCAGCAGCAGGGCGAACAGGGCGAGCAGGGCCACCGCGCCCCAGGGCAGCCCGCGGCGGCCGTGGCCGGGCGCCACCGAGCAGT
>JAGQJJ010000439.1 GCA_020430675.1 Myxococcales bacterium | reverse complement strand
GGGCGGCGCCTGCGCGGCCGAGTGCGATGGCGACGGCGACTGCGGGGCGGGGGAGCGTTGCAACGCCGGTGCCTGCGTGCTGGCCAACGGCGGGCCGACCGGGCAGATCTGCGCCACCGACGCCGACTGCGTCGCCGTGCACCCAGGGTATGGCTGCGTGGGCGCTTCGGAGCCGAAGCCCGACAATACCGGTCCGCAGATCGTCCGGCGCTGTGTGCCGCGGCAGCATGCGCCGGTCTGCGACGGCGACGCCGGCTTCCGCTGCCTGCGCGGCCCGCTGCACCAGCCGCGCAACGAGCTGGGCCGGTGCGACACGATCGACAACGACTGCGACGGGCGCATCGATGAGGACTACGTCGATCAGCTCTACGAAGACGGCGCCAACCGGAGCATCGCCCGCACCTGCGAAGCGGGCCTCGGGCTCTGCCGGCGCAGCGAGGTCTTCCGCTGCGCCGACGACGGCGATGGCACGGTGTGTCCGGTGCGCGCCGGCGATCCGGTCCGACCCCTGGACGATGACTGCAACGGCCGCGATGACGACTGCAACGGTCGCGTCGACGAAGACTTCGTCGACACCTGGGTCAACCTGGGCGGCTTTTCGATCTACGCCTTTGAAGCGACGCGACCCGGCGCCACGGCCGACAGCCCAGGCCTCGACCTGAACCCGGACGACGGCGTCGACGCTTTTGTCGAGTCGCGCGCGTGCAGCCGGTCAGGCGTGCAGCCCTGGGCCAACGTGACCTGGGCCAGCGCACGCGACGCCTGCGCCGCCGCCGGGGCGCGCCTGTGCACCGCGGCCGAGTGGGCCCGCGCCTGCGATGGTGGGGTGGGGCGCGCCTTCCCGTACGGCAACGACTATGACCCCGACGCCTGCAATGGCGGCGAGCATGATGTCGACCCGCTGACGCCCGACATCCAGGACGCGGCGACGCCGACCGGCGCGCTGGCCGCGTGCGTCTCGGGCGGGGTCTTCGACCTGTCGGGCAACCTCAAGGAGTGGACGTCCACCGCCGACGGCGCGCTGCGCGCGGTGCGCGGCGGCGGCTTTGAGACCAACGTGCCCGCCGGCCTGACCTGCGCGCAGGCGGGTGATTTCAAGCCCGCCGAGTTCCGCTCCGAGGCCATCGGGTTCCGCTGCTGCCGCGATTGATCGAGCGCCGCCACCGCAAGACGAGGCGCGCCGCGGCGGGCCGGGCGTTTCGCTGGCATCCCACGCGATCGCAAGCTATGTTGCCCCGCTGCGCCGACCGAGGGGATCGATGACCGAGCCGAAACCGTTCATCGCCGAGCTGAAAGCGGGCCGCCACGACACCGCGTTGATCGCCGTCCTCGGGCTGTTGGTCCTGACCACGCTCTTTGTGCCGCTCGGCGTCTGGGAGCCCTGGGAGGCCGACGCCGCGACCATCACCGATGGCATGCGCGAGACCGGTCAATGGCTGCGCGCGCAGGTGCCCCAGGGCGACGGCTGGCGCGTGGTGCCCGACATGCCCTACGGCTTCTGGCCGCAGCTCGCCACCACCTCGTTGCTGGGCGTCAACGAGTGGGGCCTGCGCCTGCCCGCGCTGCTCATGGCGCTGGGCGTGCTGGTCATGCTGTTTGCCGTCACCCGGCGCTTCTTCGGGCGCACCGCGGCGTGGCTCGCCGCCCTCTCGCTGCTCTGCATGCCGCTGTTCACGTACCACGGCCGCTTTGCCCTTGGTTCGGGGCTCGCGATGGGCCTCATCGCGGTCTCGGCGCTGGCCTTCTTGCGGGTGATCGCCGACGACGAGGCGCGCCCCGCATGGGGCTGGGCGGCCTGGCTGGCGCTGGCGGGCGCCGGGCTGACCGCCGGGGTCAACGGGTTCATCGCGCCGCTGTTCGCCGCCGGGGTCGCGGTGGCCACGAGGCGCGCGCAGGGCGCCAATGCGGTGGGGCCGGTGCTGCGCCGCGTCCTGCCGCCAGTGCCGGTGCTTGGCGCGCTGATCCTGGTCGGCGTGGGCTGGTGGCGCGCCGCGGCGGTGCAGCCCGACGAAAACACGCTGACCGCCCTGCTGCTCTGGCCCGATCCGATCGATGGCGTCACCAAGGGCGCCGATCGGCCCTCGTTTGACGTGTTCGTGCACCAACTCGGCTTCGGGCTCTTTCCGCTGGGCGCGCTGCTGCCGTTTGCGTTTGCCGATGTGCTTTGGGGCAGCGACGACGACCGGCCGTTTGCGCCGTGGCTCTTCGCCGGGCTCGCGGCGTGGTTCGCCGCCGCCTTCCTCGGGCCGGCCATCGCCAACAGCTACAGCCATCACGCCCTCTTCCTGGGCGCGCCGGCGGCCGCGGTGGTCATCGGCGTGTATTTCGAGCGCACCCTGCGCGCGCCGCCGCAGCCGCTCATGGCGCTCGGCGCGGTGATCGTGCTGGCGCTGCTCGACAGCAACCTGAAGCACGATACGCGGCTCTTGGCCGATACGCTGGTCGGCGAGTCGGTCGACGCCTTCCCGGCCAAGCTGCCCGGCTGGTGGGCCTCGCGCTTGCTGAGCATCGCGTTGCTGGGCGTGCTGCTGGTGTATCAGGGCGGTCTGCATCGTTTTCTGGCCCGCTTCGTGCGCGAGATCGCCTATCCGCGGGTGCCTCGGCCTTCGCTCGACTGGGTCATGGCCCTGCTGACCGCGGTGGTGCCGATCGGGCTGTTGTTCCGCATCACCACGTTGCAGGGCGTCGTATCAACCGCATGGTGGACGCCGCTTCCCGTGCGCTTCCGGGCGGTGGTGGTCGGGGTGGCCATCTGGCTCGCGCTCTGGTTGGCGACCTGGTGGATCCTGGCCTTCATCGCCGACCGCCGAGGGCGACGGCGACCGAGGTGGTTCGAACCCGCCCTGGTTGTGGGTACGGCGCTGCCTTCGGTCATCATGCTGCTGTTTACGAATGCCCTGGCCGGGTTGATCGAGAACCCGTGGGGCACGCTCAGCACCAACGGCCGCAAGGCCCTGGTCGCTGGCGTCGCGTGGCTGGCCGCCTACATGATCGCGGTGGCGCTCTACAACCTGCGCTGGCGCCTGCTCTCGGGTCGGCGCGACGGACCCCTGGCGCAATCGATCGATGGCCTCGTCGCCTTGGCCGATCGGCGCGAGCTGCGCCTCGACCGCTACGCCCTGTTTGCGGTGCTCGGGCTGTGGGTCGCGTTCCTCAACCTGCCGGTGGCCCGCGCACTGACGACCAACTTCAGCCAGAAAGACATCCTTGAGCGCTACGACGGGCTGGCCCAGGGCGACGAGCCCCTCTTGACCTATCGCCTCGACGATCGCAGCGCCTCGTTCTATGCGCGCACGCTGCCATCGGTGGCGCGCGATGAGTTCCTCAAGCGCGCGGCCGAAGACAGCCGGTTCTTTGCCATCATCCCGCGTGGCCAGCTCGCTTCGATCAACACCGAGTTCCGGCGCAAGACCGAGCGCACCATCCCGGTGCTCGATGACCGCGGCTCGCGCTTCTTGCTGGTGTCGAACGTGCTGCGCGACGGGGAGGAGGATCGCAACCCGATCACCCGCGCGCTGGTCAGCGAGCTGCCGCCCACGGCAAACAAGGTCTCGATCAAGTTCGAGGACAAGATCGAGCTGGTCGGCTGGACGACCGACCCCCGCGAGCCCAGCCCGGGCTCGCCGATGACCATCAGCCTGTTCTGGAAGTCGCTGAGCGCGTCGCCGGGCACCTGGAAGGTCTTTGTGCACATCGACGCGCCCGGTCAGCGCATTCACGGCGACCACGACCCCGTCGAGGGCCTCTTCCCCACGCGGGATTGGCACGAAGGTGACCTGGTGCGCGATGACCACCAGCTCGTGGTCAAGCGCACGATCACCCCGGCGACGTTCACCGTCTATGCCGGTCTGTACCGCGGCGGCGATCGCATGAAGATCACCAGCGGCCCGAAGGACAACGAGAACCGCGCGAAGCTGGGCTCGCTGGTCGTGCGGTGAGCGACGGGCCGTCCCTCGCCGCCAGCGCCGCCGTGCTGCAGGTCTTTGCCTTTGTCTGGGGCACGGTCTGGGGCAGCTTCCTCAACGTGGTCATCTACCGCCTGCCGGCCGGCGGCTCGCTGGTGCACCCGCCCTCGACCTGCGGCCGGTGTGGCACGCGCATCGCCTGGTACGACAACGTGCCGGTCCTCAGCTACCTGCTGCTGCGCGGCCGCTGCCGGGCCTGCGGGGTGGCCTACGGGCCGCGCTACGCACTGGTCGAGCTGCTCTGCGGCGTGCTCTGTCTGGCGTTGCTGCGCGCCGCGGTGCTGCCGCTGACCGACGTCGAAGCGCTGGTGCACGCGCTCTGGATGTGGTTGTGGCTCCAGGCTTTTGTCTACCTGCTGGTCGCCATCACCTTCATCGACCTCGACCACCTCTGGATCCCCGATGAGCTGTCGTTTCTCGGGCTGCTCGTCGGCCTCGCCGGCGCCTTTTTCCTGCCGGTCGTCCAGCCGACAGACCACGTCTTCGGCGCGTTCGGCGCCGCTGCGTTCATGCTGGCGATCGCGGGCCTGGGCCGCTTGATCTTCGGCCGCGAGGCGCTGGGCCTGGGCGACGCCAAGCTGCTGAC
>JAGQJJ010000438.1 GCA_020430675.1 Myxococcales bacterium | reverse complement strand
CCTCCTGGAGCCCGCGTAGAAGCTTGACCTGCATTTCGATAGGGATCTCAGCAATCTCGTCGAGGAAGAGGGTGCCGCCATCGGCGTCGCCGAAATAACCGGGGCTCGCGTCGGCCGCGCCGGTGAACGCGCCGCGCACATGGCCGAAGAGGCTCGCCGCCGCGACCTCGGGCGGCACCGCGGCCATGTTGACCGCACGATAGGGCCGGTCAGCGCGCGCGCTGGCCGCATGCACCGCCTTTGCGACCAGTTCCTTGCCGGTGCCCGATTGCCCGCGCAACAGGACGGGCACCTGCGTCTTCGCGGCGCGCTCGATCTGCCGTCGCAGCTCGACGAGCGCCGCGCTTTCGCCGACGAGGCCGTGGTCGTGCGATGGACCCGACACCATCGGCAGCGGGTGCAACAGCAGCAGCACGCGATCGGCGAGCAGGATGGGCAGGCCGGCGCCGATCTCGGCGCGCGTCCAGCGGCGCGGCGCGGTCAGAGGGCCCTCGCCGGCGATCAGGGCCCCGCGCCCCGGCGTGAGCACGACGCCTTCGGGGTCGACCTCGATGAGCAGGGCCTGGCGGCTGACATGGGGATCGTCGATGGCCCGCCCCGCGTCGGGACGCTGACCGGGCGGAGCGAACAGGGGCGCAGCACGATTGACCGCGAGACGCCCGACGGCGAGGCGCATCCGCTCGCCCACCCGCGCCGGGTCGGCATGCCAGGCGATCGTCAGCCCGAACGGCGGCGCCCGCTCCTGGTCGCTTGTGGGCGACGGCGGCAGGCTGATGGTCGTCGGCAGGCTCGCGGCGGACATCGGCGGATCGTGCCACATCGGATTGGCGAGCGGCATGGGAATCGGACCTGCCCGCCTCGCGGGCGGCGCAGCGCACGCATGCCAGGGGTGGCATCGGTCGAGGGCACCGGTACCACCAGTGGCATTCGCCGGCCATCTCCGGCCGCGTCATCGTCGGTGTCATCGGCCTTCACCGCGAGTCATGGGCCCGGCGCGGGGCGGCGGATAGTCTGGCTTCACAAACACGGCGCACGACGGCGCCCATCACTCCGAGAGAGAGAAGCCATGAACCGCATCGCTCGCACCCTGACCGCTCTGTTTGCCCTCACCGCCCCCGCCGCCGCGCTGGCGCAGGCCTTCTGCCCCGAGCAGCCCGCGCAGATCGACGTGGTCGCGCCCTATACCAGCGGCTTCGGCGACGAGCGCGGCGCCTATCGCCTCGCGGCAGATGACGGCGACAGCGAGTGTGGCTGCTACGTCCGCGAGGATGGCGCGCTGGCCATTGGGGTCTTTGCCGGCGATTGGTACATGCTGGGCCGCGGCGATTGCGATGGCAGCACCTTCCCGGTGACCATGATGCTCAAGCGCGGCGCGGCGAGCTGCGATCCGGCCGCGCTGCCCAACGTCGTGGTGCCGGCGCCGTTTGCGCCGACGATCAGCGTGGTCGAAGGCGAGTCCTGCCCCGCCGGCACCGCGCTGGCGACGGTCGAAGAGGCCGAAGCCCTCGCGGCGGTGGGCTGCCGCGTGATCGAGACCTGGTCCATCGCCCGCCTGGCCCTCGGCGCCTTGATGGGTGGCCCCGGCTACACCTGCCAGATCATCAGCGATGACCCCCGCCCCCTGGGCCACGCGGTCTGCGTCGAAGCCGACTTCACGCTATTCGCCGGCGATGGCACCTGCCCCGGGGGCTATGCCGAGGTCGACCCGATCAGCGCCGCCGCCAACCTCGGCGAGCTGCGGTCGCTGCTTGGCGGCTGGGACATCGTGCGCCTCGCCGGCGGCGGCTCGTTGGAGGTTTGGGGCAACGGCTCGCTCATCCGCGACACCGACGCCCGCGCCTTGCACACCACGCTCTGCCGCCCGGCCAATTGCGGCGGTTGATGCCTTGCTCTTGCTTCAGCCATGCCCCGGCCCCCGCCGGGGCGTCGGCGTTTCGAAGGCGATCACCCGGTCGGCTCAAACACCTTGAGGCGCTCGACGCCCAGCCGCATCTGCCGCGTCTGCGGGCGGCGCTCGAACAGCTCGGCGGCGTCGGCGATGCCCATCTGCACCAATTGCTTGCGCGCCCGGTAGACCTCGACGTTGAGGCGCTGCGGGTCCATCTGCAGGCCGTCGCCGAGCACCTCGGCGTAGACCCAGCCCTGCTCGGCCGGGCTCAGGCCGCGCTCGGCGTCGGCGAGGCGCTCGCGGGCCAGGTGCAGCAGCACCAGATGCGAGGTGCGCGCCGGAATCTCGACCTGCGCGTCGGCGAAGACCATGACCACGCGCACCGACTCTTCGTCGAGGCTGGGCCAGAACTGCAGTTCGAGCATGGCGCCCAGCGAGCGCACGCCGCCGGCCGCGGTGCCCATGGTGGCTTCGGCGATGGTCAGCGCGGTCGCGGGCGGCAGTTCGAGCTGCCATTCGATGCCATCGACCTCGATGACATCGCCGTCATTGACATAGCGCGGGGTGCCATCGATCTCGGCCAGCCAGCGGGCGCCGCGGGTGGCAAAGATCGAGGCGACCGGGTCGTTCAGGTCGGGCAGCGCGAGGATGCCATCTTCGGCCACATTGCATCGTTTGCCGGCGCGGGCCATGGCCAGGGGTGGGCCGTCGTCGATCAGGCGGAAGCTTTGGCCGCCGAAGTCGAGCAGCGCGCCGGCGGCGAGCGGGGTCGAGGCGCCGGCGGCCAGCGACCGACCGTCGAGACGGGTGCCATTGCGGCTGCCCAGGTCGCGCACGCTCCAGCTTTTGCCGTCGAAAGCGATGACCGCGTGCTCGTTCGAGACGCGGCCATGGTTCACGCGCAAGGTCGCTTCGGGGCCACGGCCGATGAGGACGCGGGCGCCAAGCGTGAAGCGTTCTTGGGTCTGCGCGTTTTCGAGTCGAGCCATGGGATCAATCCGTCTGCGGCGGGTCGTCGACGCTGCGCGCATCGGCGAGCACGAGCTTGGGCGCGGCGTCGTTGGCGATGAAGGTCGCGGTGGCGTCGGCGCGGTCGAAGAGCGTGCCCGTGGCCTTGCCCACCCGGTAGAACCGCAGGGTGCCATCGGCCATTCGCGAGAGGCCGGCGTCCTTGATCTCGGCGATGCGATACTGCGGCACCACCGGCCAGGTCTCCATCGTCCACTCGGCCTTGCGGCCGCGGTTGCCGAACGATTTGCGAATCGCAGTCAAGGCGGGCAGATCGCTGGTGGTATGGGTCTTGACCGGCACCAGCCGGAAGCTGGTCTTGCCATCGGGCGACCAGCTCGGCGCGCCGCTGACCGGCGCGTCCCAATACATGCGGTTCGGTTTCCAGCTTCCCGGCGTCTGGTCGAAGCTGAAGAAGACGCGGGCGAGCGGGGTGCCATCGAGCTTCTCGGCGCGATACTCCTGCACCGCCGGGATGCCATCAGCGTCGGGGAAGAGCTGCGGCATCTCGGGGTTGATCTGGACGCAGAGCGTGGCGGTGAGCGCGGCGGGCAGGTCATCGGTGATCTGGCAGCCGAAGCGGGGGCCGCCCATGACGCCGCGGGGCACGAGGCGCACCGGCGAGTCGCCGATCGTGTTGCACAACGCGGGGCCGGCCCCGGCCAGGGCTTGAGCCACGTCGACGCCCATCGGCACGGTGCCCCCGGGGCAGACATAGTCGCCGCGGGCGACCACGACCTTGACCGGACCGACGGCGACGGGCGGGCTGACCACCATCGGCAGCGGGTTGCTCCGGCCATCGCCCAGCAAGAGGCAGAGCGTCTTCTGGGCCTGGGGCGGGGCCTGTGCGACCTTGGCGCAGCCATGAGTCCGCCCACCCAGCGCGCCGCCGTTGGCGATGCGCACGAAGCGGTCGCCCAGGGCGTCGCAGAGCCAGTCGCGGTGGCTGTAGCTGTCCGGGTTGGACATGGCCAGGTCGATGCCATGCAGCATATCGCCCGGATAGACCGCGGTGCCTTCCGGGCAGGCACCCGCGCTCAACACCGACCACGCGGGGCCGTGTTCGAGGCCCTGGGCCAGAGCCGAACTGGCGGCCAGGAGCCCGGCGAGGGCGATCAGCCAGGTTGATATGCGCATGGCATCATCCTTTTTGTGCGCCCGCATCGGCGTGCGGGTCGAGGGGGCGGACGAGACGGAAGCCGGCGCCGTAATGGCGCTGTGCGGCGCGCCCGCCGAAGCGGCCGGCGAGGCGGCAGAGCTGGGTCTGGCTGCTGAAGTTGCCGCCTTTGACGGTGACGATGGCATCGGCTTCCAGCGCCTCGGCGCGCGGCACGCAGCGGCCATCGATTGTCTCGGGGCCTTCGCGCCGGTAACGATCGAGGCACAGGTCGCGCACGTTGCCGGCGGCGCCGCGCATGCCATAGGGGCCCACGTCGGCGGGCCAGGCGTCGATGGCTTCAACCACCGGCGCGCCGGGGCGGCTGGTGATCATGCCGGCCCAGACCGGCTCGAAGTGGTCGCCCCAGGGGAAGGCGCGGCCATCGACGCCGCGGGCGGCCTTCTCCCACTCCAGGCTATGCGGCAGGCGCCATGGGCGGTCATCGGCGGCGCCGCGCGCTTCAGCGAAGGCGCAGGCGGCGAACCAGTCGATGCGCACCA
>JAGQJJ010000043.1 GCA_020430675.1 Myxococcales bacterium | reverse complement strand
TCTGACCGACGAGACGGCGACCGCGCCCAATGGCGATCGGCGGGCGCAGTATCTGGCGATCGTCGCGGACCTGCTGCCCGGCCATCTGGCGCAGGTGGCGGCCGCCTGGGATCCGGATGGTGGCAGCTATCGGGCGGCGTTTCTGGCCGCCGAGCCCGCCGAGGGGCTGCGGCGCGTCCTGACCGGCATGATCGTGCTCAGCGGCTTCGAAACGGGCGGCGAGCGTTTGCAGACGGCGTTCGACTCGGCCGACCAGGAAGACGAGCACTCGTGCTTCAGTGACAATACCCACCGCGACATGGTGCGCGACATCGATGGCATCCTGGCGGTGTTTCGCGGCGTGCCCGACACGGCCGGGCACGGCGTGCGCGACGTGATCGCCGCCCGCGATGCCGCGCTGGCGGCGGCGATCGACGCGCGCATCGCCGAGAGCCAGCGCCTGGCCAACGCACTTCAGCCGCCCTTCGACCGCGAGATTCGCTTCGACAACCCCGAAGGCCGGGCGCGCATCGAGGCGTTGATCGTGTCGCTGAAGACCCAGGAGTCGCTGCTCGAAGACGCCTTCCGGCTCTTCGGGCTCGACGTGCCGGCCGTCGAATGAAGCGCGCCATTCTGATCGCCGGATTGGCGCTCGCCGCCTGCGACGCAGCCGATGAAGCGTCGATGACGGTCGAACCGGGCGAGGCGCTGCCCGGGGGCGAGACGACCAATACGTTGCTGTTTGGCCACAACGCCTTCATTCGACCCGCCGAGAACATCACCGACGCGCACGCGCTGCATTTCTACTCGGGCAATAGCTTCTTCAACCAGTCCTGGGTGCAGGCGCCGTCGAGTACCGCGCTGCGGGATGGGTTGGGGCCGCTGTTCAACGCGCGGTCGTGCGCCGCCTGCCACTTCCGCGATGGGCGGGGGCGCCCGCCGCTGACCGATGATGAGCCGTTCAACAGCATCCTGTTGCGCCTCTCGGTGCCCGGAGCCGCTGAAGAAGAGGCGCCGTTGCCCGAGCCGACGTATGGCGGCCAGTTGCAGCCCTTCGCGTTGCCCGATGTGCCGGCCGAGGCCAATCCGCGCATCGATTGGACGGAGGTGCGCGGCGAATACGCTGATGGCGAGCCGTACACCCTGCTTCGGCCGACCTATGTCATCGCCGACCCCAGCCTCGGCCCGTTGGTCGACGAGGTGCAGGTCTCGGCCCGCGTCGCGCCCCAGGTCATCGGGCTCGGCCTGCTGGAAGCCATCCCCGAGGCCGATCTGCGCGCGCTGGCCGACCCCGACGACGCGGACGGCGATGGCATCAGCGGGCGGCTCAACCGGGTATGGGACGCCACGGACGGCGCGCTGCGCGTGGGACGCTTCGGTTGGAAGGCCGAGCAGCCTTCGATTCGCCAGCAGGTCGCCGGGGCCTTCCTGGGCGACATCGGCATCACCAGCCCGGTCTTCGGCGACGGCGAATGCACCGACGCCCAGACGCTTTGCGCCGAAGCCGCCTCGGGCGGCTCACCCGAGATCGAAGCACCGCAATTCGAGCGCGTGGTGCTCTACAGCAGCCTGCTCGCGGTGCCGGCGCGGCGCTCGCCGGGCGACGCCGACGTGCTGCACGGCAAGGCGTTGTTTCACGAAGCGGGCTGCGCGGTCTGCCATGTGCCGAGCCATCGCACAGGAACCCACCCCGATCTGCCCGAGCTCAGCGATCAGCTTATCTGGCCCTATACCGACCTCTTGCTTCATGACCTGGGCGACGACCTGGACGACGGGCGCCCGGTGTTTGCCGCGCAGGGCAATGAATGGCGCACCCCGCCGCTCTGGGGACTGGGGCTGGTCCCGGCGGTGAACGGGCATGATCGCTTGCTGCACGATGGTCGGGCGCGGGGCTTCGCCGAGGCGATTCTGTGGCATGGCGGCGAGGCCGAGGCGGCCCGGGAGGCGTTCCGGCACCTGAACGCCGATGCGCGCGCCGACCTGATCCGCTTCCTGGAGACCCTGTGATCCGTCGCCTCGCCCTGGTCGGGCTGGCCTGCGTCGTCGGCTGCTTCGAACACGGCACCGCCGCCGACACGCGGCGCGACATCTTGGCGTCGTGGGGTGAGTCGATCATCGTCGCGGGCTACCACCGCTTTGCCGAGGGCGCCAAGGCGCTCGATGCGGCCACGACCGCGTTCTGCGCCGCGCCCGATGCCGCCGGATTGGCGCAGGTGCGCGCGGCCTGGCAGAGCGCGCGCGGTCGGTGGAAGCGCATGGAGGTCTTTGCGTTTGGCCCCTACACCGCCTATCCCGACCGCCTCGGCTCAACGATCGACTTCTGGCCGGCGCGCGAAGCGGTGATCAACGCTGTGCTCGACGCGGACGGACCGCTCGACGCCGCGACGCTTGAGGTCGCCGGGGCCGCGGCGCGAGGGCTGCCGGCGATCGAAGCGCTGCTGTACGCCGAGCGGGACGCCACGCTCGACGCCTTCGCCGAGATGCCGCGACGCTGTGCCTACCTGCGGGCCGCCGCCGCTGACCTCGCCGGCCTCGCCGACGCGATGCACGCCGCCTGGGCGCCGGGCGCGGGCGATTTTGTCACCGCGCTGACCGAGCCGCGCGCGGGCGGGTCCTACGCCGACGTACAGGCCGCCTTTGGCGAGATCATCAACCGCATGGGCTTTGCGCTGGAAGACATTCGCACCGCCAAGCTGGGGCGCCCGCTCGGCGACGAGATCGGCAGCCCGCAGCCCGACCGGGCCGAGTCGCGCTTCAGCGGGCGATCGCTCGATGACATCGGCGATGTGCTCGACGGCATCGAAGACCTCATCGACGGCGCCAACGGGGGCCTGGGTCTGACCGCGCACCCCAAGGTCATCGCCCATCCGGAGTTGGTCGAGAGCCTGCACCGCGCGCTCGCCGAGGCGCGCGCGGCGCTCGCCGCGGTGCCGCCGCCGCTCACCGACGCGGTGGTCACCGCGCCCGAGACCGTGCGCGCGGCAATCGACGCGCTGGGGCAATTGCAGCGCGGCGTGCAGGTCGATCTGGTCAGCGCGCTTGCCCTGAGCCTGGCGTTCAACGACGCCGACGGCGATTGACCGCGATGGGTCGGCTCGCCATCCGGCTGGCCGAGCCGATCGATCCGCGCAGCATCGCCGCCTTTCGGGCCCTCTTTGGCGGCATCCTGTTCATCGCGATCGTGCGCTTTGCCGCCAACGGGTGGATCGACAGCCAGCTCGCCGCCCCGACGTACCACTTCACGTACGCCGGCTTCCGCTTCGTGCGGCCCCTGCCCGGCGTCTGGCTCTGGGTGCATTTTGCGGTCATGGCCGTCGCGGCCCTCGCGCTGGCCCTTGGCGTGCGCCCGCGCCTCGCCGCTGCCGTCTTCTGCCTGCTGTTCACCTGGGCCGAGCTGATCGAGAAGGCCGCGTACCTCAACCACTATTGTTTTGTCAGCCTGATGACCGCGCTCTTGGCCGTCGTGCGCACCGACGGTGCATTTGCGCTATGGCCTGCGCCCGGCCCGGCGGCCGTCTCGCGCGGGGCGCTCCTGCTGCTGCGCGCTCAGGTGGCGCTGGTCTATTTCTACGCGGGCTTTGCCAAGATCGACGCCGACTGGCTGCTGCGCGCCGAGCCGCTGGCCACCTGGCTGCCCGCCCACGCCGACTGGCCACTGATCGGCCCGCTGCTGGCCGCGTCGGCGACCGCGTATGCCTTCAGCTGGCTGGGCATGCTCTTTGATCTGACGATCTGGGCCTTCCTCGCGTGGTCGCGCACCCGCCGGGTTGCGTTTGCGGTCGCCGTCTTCTTCCATCTGGCGGTTTGGGCGCTGTTTCCCATCGGCCTGTTCTCGCCGCTCATGCTCGCCGCCGCGACGCTTTTTTTTGCGCCCGGCTGGCCCCGATGGGGCCGCGCGCCGGCTTCACCACGGCCCCGTCCTTCGCGCGCTCTGCTCGCGCTTGCCGGTGCCTGGTTGGCGGTTCAACTCTTCGTACCACTGCGCTTTTTGCTCTACCCCGGCCCGGTCAACTGGACGGAGGAGGGCTTCCGCTTTGCGTGGCGGGTGATGCTGGTCGAGAAGACCGGCCACATCGAATACCGACTGCGCAGCAACGGCCGGCCCGAGCGGCGCGTGGTACCGGGCGCTCGGCTGACGCCCCTGCAGGCGCGCATGTTGGCCATCGCGCCCGACTTCATCATCGAGTACGCCCACCACCTGGCCGAAGAAGCGCGCGACGCGGGCGAGACCGGCGTCGAGGTGCGGGCCGATGCGTTTGTGGCGTTCAACGGCCGCCCGGCGCAGCGCCTGGTCGACCCTGAAGTCGATCTGGCCGCGCAGCCGATGTTCACCTGGGCACCCGCTGGGTGGATACGGTCACCTCACGGGCACTGAAGGGCCGCGCTACCAGTCGGTATTGCCACGAGCACGCAGAAGATACGACGTCGTGACGTTCAAGCGCGCGCAAGCGCCTCCGGCGCATGGCCTGGCGCTTGCAATCCCAATAAGCCTTGACGGGGACGAACTTGCCACTGCGGTCGAGGTGGACCATGAACCGCTTTCACGGCGAATACAGCGATGGGAAAGGAACGCGCCTGCATCTGGCGCTCGATGGGCGACAGTTCCACGGCAAGATGTGGCGCAACGGCGTCGAGGTGCCGGTCTGGGGCACGCAGGAAGCCGAAGAGATGCAGGGCGTGGCGTTGATGCCGCGCTACCAGATCGACGCCTTTTCGTTGCGGCGAGACGGCGACGCGCTCGTCCTGCAATTTGCCGGCTGCCTCACCGCGACCCGGCTTCTGCCTTCGGCCTTCGACGACGACATGCCGGAGCGGGCCGCCGGCTGAGCCGGCTTCAGAACTGGATCTGGCTGAACGCGCTCAGCCTGGGTCCGGCGCTGTCCAGGATTCGTACGACGTCGGGTCCGGCATCGGGCGCTTCGATGGTCCGCATGTTCACCGCCAGGCCGGCCTTGAACTTCGGGCCGATGAAGCCCTGCACCGCGCCGATGTACTCGTAGACCCGGCGCTCGTCGGCGCCTTCACCGGGCGCGAGGCGCAGGGCGTTGACCCCGGCGTCGATCTCAAGCGCCGGCAACAGTTGCCAGCCGACCAGCGTCGTGAAGCCCCAGCCGCTCAGGTCGGCGTCGAGGGCGGCCGCCACGCCGGGGAAGGGCGGCGCCTGGCGGGCGATGACCCCGTCGGCGTAGACGCCCTCGCCCCGCAGCCGCAATTGCTGCCAACGAAGCTGGACCCCACCGCCAACGCGCGTGCGTCGCGCCGTCTTGGCGTCGGCGAGCGTGCGGTCGCCCGTCTGCCCCCACGCCTAAAACGACAATTCCTGGCGCTCGGCGGCGAACGGCTGGTCGTCGAGCAGGAGAAGATGTCGCATGGGCTGGTTCCTCGACGGGCCGTTGAAAGCGCCGTTGAGCAAGGGCCATGCCGCGGACCGGACCAGCGCGCCGGCAGATCTGTGGGTTGTGATGTATCAAATTGTTGAGAGTTAGTACCATTTTGATGCGACATCGCGATGCGACGGCCACCTCGCCGGCGCGCGGGCCAGGTCGGCGGCCGCCGCGTCGCTTTGAAGGACCACCGGCCTTGCGCCGGTCGGCGGTGGCCTCTATCTACCCCTTGCCGACGAGGAGCCCAACCATGCGCGCCGTTGCTTTTGCCCTGCTCGCGATCGCCGTCCTGGCCTGTGATGACCCGGCCGGAGCGCCGGCCGATGGCGGCGCCGCGGATCACTCCACCGCGGACCGGGGGCCGGCCGACGCCGCCGACGCAGCGGTTGATGTGGGCCCCGACGCCACCAGCGTCGATGCGGCGGTCGACGGCGCGCCGGGTGACTCGGGTTGCACGTTTGTCGTCGATGCACTTGATGACAATCTACCGGCGCCGCCCCGCCATACGCCGCGTTGGGCCTTCCGGCCGTGGATCTCGAAAGACATCAGCGATCGCGACGACACCTTTGCTTTTGTCGATGGCTTCCGCGAACGCGACATTCCGGTGGGCGTGGTGGTGCTCGATTCGCCCTGGGAGACGCATTACAACACCTTCATCCCCAACCCGACGCGCTACCCCGACTTCGAGCAGATGGTCGCCGACCTGCGCGTCCGCGATGTGCGCGTGGTGCTCTGGATCACCCAGATGGTCAACCAGTCGAGCTTCGACTTCGAGGTGGGCGGCGACCGCTACGTCGGCCCCTCGCCGAACCGTGCCGAGGGCGAGCGGTGCGGCTTTTTTGTCAACGAAGGCGAGCTTTTCACCTGGTGGAAGGGCCTGGGCTCGGGCGTCGATTTCTTCAATCCGCGCGCGGCGACGTGGTGGCATCGGCAGCAGGACCGCGTGCTCGACGCGGGCATCGCCGGCTGGAAGCTCGACTTTGGCGAGCAATACCTCACGACCGATCCGCTGCGCACCGCGGCCGGACCGGTGGCGCATCAGGCCTACTCCGAGCGCTATTACGAAGACTTTCTGACCTATGGCGTGCACCGGCGCGGGGCGGACGAGTTCCTGACCATGGTGCGCCCGTACGACGCCTCGTATCAGTTCAGCGGCCGCTTCTACGCGCGGCCCGAGCATGCGCCGGTCGGCTGGGTGGGCGACAACCGGCGCAACTGGGACGGCCTGGTCGACGCGCTCGACCACCTGTTCCGTTCGGCGCAGGCCGGCTACGTGGTCATCGGCAGCGATATCGGCGGCTACCTCGACTTTGAGGACGTCGGCAACCTGCCCGGCCCGCCGGTGGCCTTCGACTGGGATGTCTTCGTGCGCTGGCTGGCCCAGGGCGCGTTGACGCCGTTCATGCAGCTTCATGGGCGGGCCAACCTGACGCCGTGGACGATGCCCGAAGAGGCCGGCGACACGGTGGCGATCTATCGGTATTGGGCGCACTTGCACGACGCGCTCGGGCCGTTCTTCTACAGCCTGGCCGAGCAGGCCTATGCCGGCGGCACGACGATCATGCGCCCTATCGGCGCGGGGCCGGAGGCGTGGGCGGGTGATTGGCGGTACATGCTTGGCGAGGCGTTTCTGGTGGCGCCGCTCATCGCCGCGGGCGGCGTGCGCGACGTGGCGCTGCCCGAGGGCGCGCGTTGGTATGACTGGTGGCGTCCGGCCGACGACGCGCTGGCCGGCGGGCAGACGCTGGTCGAGTACGATGCGCGCGACCCGCAGCGCATCCCGCTCTTTGTGCGCGAGGGCGCGTTGGTGCCCTTGGACGTGCGCAGCGGCGTCAACGAGCTGGGTGACGCGCACTCGGCGGGCCATCTGACCGTGCTGGTCTGGCCAGGCGCGGCCGAGAGCCGCTTTGCGCTGGTCGATGTGGACGAAGCGCCGACCGAGCTGCGCGCGCAGGCCGCGGCCGACGCGATCAGCGTCATCATGAGCCGCGCGGTGCAGCCGGCGCTGCTTCGCGTGCGTTGGGATGACGCCGCGGGGCCGGCGGCCGTGCAGGTCGACGGCGTCGCCGCTGAAGCGGCCGCTGACTGGGAGGGGCTTGTCGCTTCGCAGTCCGGCTACTGGCCAGACCCCGCGCGGCGGGCGGTCTGGGTCAAGCTCGCGCTGAGCGCCGAGGCCACGACGGCGCGGCTTGAGCGCACGCGCTGATCGACCTTGCCGAGCTGAGCGGCGTGACCCATGCTGCGCCGCGCAGGAGGATCGCAATGACCCCAGTGCTGATCACGATTCCGTTCAGTCATTTTTGCGAGAAGGCCCGCTGGGCGCTCAACCACGCGGGCGTGGCGTTTGTCGAGCGCGGCCACGCGCCGCTGCTGCACGTGCCGGCGGTCAAGCGCGTGGGCGGGCAGCGGTCGGTGCCGACGCTGCAAACCGAAGAAGGCACCCTGTGCGATTCGACCGACATCCTCGCCTGGGCCGATGCGCGCGCGTCCGCCGAGCGCAAGCTGCTCCCGACCGATCCGGCGCTGCGCGATGAGGTGCTGGCGCTCGAAGACGACTTCGACCGGCGCCTGGGCGTGGCCTCGCGGCATGTCTTCTATTCGATCACGCTCAAGGATCTGAAGCGCGTGCGGAAGGTGGTGCGCGAGGGCATCCCCGGCTTCGAGCGCTTCATCCTGCCGGCGCTGATGCCGGTGGCGGCGCGCGTGATCCGGCGGGTCTACCGCATCACGCCCGAACGCACCGAGAAGGCCTATGCCAAGGTGCGGGCCACGTTTGACGAGGTCGAAGCACGGCTGGCCGATGGTCGGCCCTATCTATGCGGCGACCGATTCACCGCCGCAGATCTGACCTTCGCGGCCCTGGCCGCGCCCACCGTTGCGCCGCCTGAGTACGGCGTGCCGTTGCCCGAAGACGACCTGCCGGAAGGCTTGCGCCCCTGGCTCGACGAGTGCCGCGCGCGGCCGGCGGGCCAGTTTGCGCTGCGGCTCTACCGTGAGCATCGCCATCAGTAGACCGATCAGTCGGTGCTGAGACGCTTGGGCGCGACCGCGATCGGTGAGCCTTCGGCGAGCACGATGGACTGAGGAGTCGCGTTGTTGAGGGCGGCCCACTCGGCGCCGTACACCGCCCCCCAATCCCAATCGAGGTCGACCTGAACGTCGCGGTAGACCGCCCAGACCGGGTGGCGCACCTCGTAGGTCAACAGGCGCCCGCCGCGGCTGTGGCCGAAGCCCCACGAGTGCTCCTTGAAGAAGTGCGCGACGCTGTCCGCCGGCGGGATGTTCGGCGGCCCTTGGGCGGTGAGGCGCAGGCTGTGCTCGCGCCCGCCGAGGGTCAGGCCGTAGCGCACTTGCAGGGCGTCGCCGTCGGCCTCGACCACGCTGCGCATCGGCGCGGCGCGGTAGGGCTCGTTGTAGAGCAGGCGGGCCATCCAGGCGATCAAACGCTTGGGCACGAACTCGCGCACAAAAGCCACGCCGCGGCGTTTGCCGTGGCGCACGTAGAAGCGCAGGTTGATCTCGGGGAAGTTGCGGTAGCCGGGCCAGGGCACGCCCAGCACCCGCGTGTCGAGGAAGTCGAACGCCACCAGGCTGACGTACGGTCGGCCTTCGTACAGGTCGAGCGTGAGGCCCGGAGGCAGGCGTGGCTCGAGCAGCGCGGGATCGACGGCGTAATTGAGCAGGCAGAGGCGTCGCCACGCCGCGGTCAGGAACGGCCGCCCCGCGGTGGTCAGCTCGGTGCCCATGGGGTCAGGGGTGCAGGCGGCGCAGCTCGCGGTCGATCAACTCGACCTCGGCGGCGGTGGCCAGCGGCAGGCGGTCGATGAGGAAGCTGGTCACCGCGGCGCGGTCGTCGGGGCCGAAAGCGCGGGCCAGGCTGATGAGCGCCTGCGCGCGCACCGCTTCGTCGGCGTCGGCGAGCGCGGCGGCTTCGATCAGTTGGCGAGCATGCGGTGAGCCGTGCACGGCCAATGCGCCCAGCGCGCGCACGCGGGCGTAGCGGTCGCGCGCGGCATCGGCCAGCGCGGCGGCGGCGAAGTCCTCGTCGAGCCCGGCGGCTTCGAGGCGCTCGGGCGTCAGTGGGATGTCGATCGCCCGCAGCAACAGCTCGGCGGAAGGCGGCGGCGGTTCGGCCGTGGCGCTGAGGGGGGCGAGCAGCGCGCCGAGCAGCAACAGGGTCAGGCGCTTCATGGGGCCTCCTCGGCGACGGGCGTGATGCAGGGGCTGCGGTGCAGCACAAAACCCTGGCCGTCGGTGAGCCTGGCCGGGGCCGAGGTCACGGTCGGGAACATCAGGTTGTCGCTGCCGCCCTGGCCGGGCGCGGTGTCGTCGATCTGATCGGTGATGCCGCCGATGAACTCCTGGGTGTGGTAGAGGCCCAGGAAGTGGCCGGTCTCGTGGCCCATGATATGGCCGATCGAGTCGGGGTTCGGATCGAGCTGGGTGGCCACCGCGACGCCGCTGCGCACCGTGCCCGCCTGCAGGCTGGGGCCGGGCGTGCCGCCGGCGATGCCGCCGATGGCGCCGCCGAACATGGGCTCGCCGATGCGATCGACAAAAAACAGGCTGACCCCGGTGTCGTAGGCGCTGAGCTGGAACATGTGGTGCAGCGAGCTGTTGTCGGCGTCGGCGCCCGGGCCTTCGGGGCCAGAGTCGACGGCGCGGTACTCGGCGGGGATGTCGTCATAGGTCTTCTCGCCCAGCGTGATGCCGATGCGCTGATAGAAACCCTCCATGCGAGCGAGCGCGCGCTGGAAGTCGGGGTCGGTCGGCGCGTTGGCCGCCGTCCAGCCGCGGGCGCCGGTGAAGTGCAGGTGCAGGTCGAGGGTGCCCACCGTCGGCGCGGGATCGGCGCGCTTGATCAGCAGCTTGAAGCGGGCGCGCGTGGTGACCGGGCCAAAAGCGCCGATCGCCGAGGCGCGGTATCGCCAGCGGCCGGGGCCGACCGCGACGCCGGGGTTGTTGGGCGCGAGCACCGCGCCGATGCCGGTGGTGGTCGTCGCCGAGCGGTTGGGGCTCTTGAAGGCGCCGGGGCAGGGCGAGATCTGCTGGTCGAAGGGGCTCAGGGTGACGCCGGGCGGATCTTGCGCGACCAGGATCGTGCCGTCGGGGCCTTCGAGGTGGTTGATGCAGAACAGAACGGTCGGTTCGCCCTCGGCGATGATCGTCAGGCTGACCACGTCGTCGGGCAGCTCGACTTCGAGGAAGTCGGTCCGGCCGCGGGTGAACTCGACGTCTTCCACCTCGACCACGTCGATGCCGTCGCTCGACGGCGGCGGCAAGGCGGCGTCGATCATGGGCGCCGCGTCCCAGATGGGCGGACCCATGTCCTCGGCCGATTCGGCGTCGATCGTCGCCCCGACGTCGCCGTCAACGTCTTCGATGATCACCCGGGACTCGTCGTCGCTGCCGCCGTCGGGCAGGCAACCGGGCGCGAGCGCGAGCGCCAGCGCGAGCATGGATCGACGCATTCGACCTCCTTCGTCCGCTCAGGTCGCCGAAGGCTATGGACCAGGGCAAGCCGATCGCAGAGCAAAAACTTGCACTGCTTTGGCATACTGCACGCGGATGACGACGGCCTGGGGAGGCCGACCTGGAGGTCGAAATGAGCCCACGCGGCAGGTGGATGGCGGTCGCGGTGGCCGCAGCGCTGGCGTTTGGATGCGATGACGCGCCCGAGGATGGCGGCGGGGGCATCGAGCCGCCTGACGCGCAGGTGCTCGGGTGCATGGACGACTCGGCCTGCGGCGCCGGGCGCTTTTGCGTCGAGGGGGCCTGCGTCGCCGGCGAGTGCCGCGATGACGCGGCCTGCGGCGCCGGCCGGCGCTGTGACCTCGCGTCGCTGACCTGCATCGACGAGGGCGCCTGTACCGGCCACGGCGAGTGCGGCGCCGGCTTCTGCATCGACGGCGAGTGCCTCGATGTGCAATGTGCGGACGACATCCACTGCGACCCGAACGAGGTCTGCAACGAAGAACACCGCTGCGTGCCCCGGGTGCTCGGCTGTCTCGATGGCGACGGCGATGGCTACGGCATCGGCATGGAGTGCATGGGCATCGACTGCGATGATGGCAACCCCGAGATCAACCCGGGCGTGCCCGAAGACGGCAATACCAACTGCGACGATGGCATCGACAACGATTGCAGTGGCACCGACGCGGTCTGCGGCGCCCAGGATCTGGACGGCGATGGCATCGCAGGCGCGGCGGGCGACTGCGACGACAACGACCCCGAGGTGAACCCGAACCACGCCGAGGTGCCTTATAACGGCAAGGATGACGACTGCAATCCCGACACCAGCGATGATGACCTCGACGGCGATGGCTACCCGTCCGATCAGGTCGAAGGCGGCACCGATTGCGATGACATGAACCCGCAGATCAACCCCGAGGGGCGCGATCGGCCCGGCAATGGCATCGACGAAGACTGCGATGGCATGGATCGCATGCCCGACGACCTTGACCGCGACGCCGATGGCTTCTCCGAGATCGACGGCGACTGCAACGACGAGGACGCCGGGGTGAACCCCGACCAGCCCGAGGTGCCTTATAACGGCAAGGACGATGACTGCGCGCCGGCCACGCCCGACAACGACCTGGACGAAGACGGCGTGCCGCATCCGGCCGACTGCGACGACCGTGCGCCCGATGTGCACCCTGGCGCGCCCGAAATCTACTACAACGGGCGCGACGACGACTGCGACCCGGCCACGGTTGACAACGACGCCGACGGCGATGGCTTCGCGGGCGGCGAGGGTGGCCCGGACTGCAATGATCAGTCGGCGGCGATCAACCCCGACTCACCCGAAGAGAACTACAACGGCGTCGACGACGACTGCGACCCGACCAGCCCCGACGACGACCTGGACCACGATGGCTTCCCGCGCGCCGACGACTGCGATGACAGCGACCCGTCGCGCAATCCGGGCGTGGTCGAAAACGCGCGCACTCGATGCAGCGATGGCATCGATCATGACTGCCGCGGCGGCGACGTCGAGTGCAATGACCAGGCGGTCGACAGCGATGGCGACGGGGTGCCCGACGACCAGGACTGTGCGCCGAACAACCCCGATGTGCCCGGCCCGCGCGAGATCGTAGGCAATGGCATCGACGATGACTGCGACCCGGCGACGCCCGATGTGCGGCCGCCTTGCGATGACGACCTGTTCGACCAGATGGCCAGCAACGGCGCACCGGCGACGGCGACGCGCGTGCAGGATGGCAATACCCGCGGCGTGCAATACGGCGCGCTGTTCTTGTGCCAGGACGATGATGATTGGTACCGCATCGACCTGCGCGAAGGCGATGGGCTCGAGGTCGACCTGTTCTTCAGCCACGCCGAGGGCGACATCGACGTCGGCCTGTACCGCCAGGTGGGTGGCGCCGAGCCCGAGTTTGTCGACAGCAGCGCCGGCGTGACCGACGAAGAGACGGTCTATCTGCGGCGCGCGCCGGCCGCGGGCACGTATCTGGTGCGGGTCTATCGCTATAACCAGGGCCAATCGGCCTATCGCATGACGGTCAACGTCTTCGAGGGCTGCACCGACGACGCCGAGAACGCCACCGGCGAGCAGAATGACACCATCAACCACCCCTCGGCCTTCCCCGGCGTGCGCGAGCGGCGGCAGATCTGCGACTTCGACGATGACTGGTATGGCTTCCGCGTCGACCGTCGGACCGATGTGCGCCTCGACCTGCTGTTCACCCACGCCGATGGCGACCTCGACATCGCGTTGCAGACGGCCGCGGGCGCCGA
>JAGQJJ010000437.1 GCA_020430675.1 Myxococcales bacterium | reverse complement strand
TGGAGAGCGAGCCGGCTGACCTGGTCGCCGTGCCCCTGCCGCTCGGCGAGGCTGGCGCCGCCTGCGACCCGCGCCGCCTCGTCAACGGCTGTGTGGCCGGCACCGCCTGCCTGCCCGACGCCGACGAGAATCCCATCTGCACCCAGCTCTTTGCCCCGGTGCTCGCCGACGGCCAGGGCTTTGTCAACCTCGACGTCAACAGCTTGGGTGTGCGGGTGCGCGGCACCGACGCCGATCAGGACGTGCAGAGCCTCTCGGTGAGCATCGTCAACGGCGACGGCGAGGTCATCCTGACCTACGCGCCGCTTCAGCCCGGGGTGCTCAACTACGGCGACAATGGCATGTTCACCGCCGAGTTCTCTGGCGTGCCGCCCGATGACATCAGCACCGTCGACGTGCTGCGCGTCACGGTGACCGATGCCTTCGGTCAGACCAGCAATGCCATCGACCTCGCGCCCCAGGCGCCGACGCCCAACCTGCCGAACGCGCGCTGCGACCCGGCGCTGGCCTTCAACCTGTGCCCCGAAGGCACCGCGTGCTTCGATAATGAGGGCGATGAGATCTTCAACTGCGTGCCGGTGCAGCCGCCGGTGATCGACTCGGCCGATGGCTATATCAACGATGAGCCCAATGCCATCGGCCTGCGCATCGAAGGCTCGGATCCCGATGGCGATGTCATCGGCTTCCAGCTTGAGCTGCTCGACGCCGACGGCAACGTGATTCTGCCGGTCGACCCGGCCGACCCGGTCTGGTTGCAGTTCACGCGCTTCGTGCCCAGCGGCGCCATCGGCTTTGTGGGCAGCTTCTCGTTCCCGCTGCCCGACCTGCTCGGCTTCTTCGAGGCCGATCCGGCGCGCGCCGCCGACGTGGCCGTCATTCGCGTCGCCGCGCTCGACCAGGCGCTGCTGCTCAGCGAGATCGTCGAGATCGTGCCCGACCTGCCCCCGGTGGTGCGGGCCAACGCGCTCTGCGATCCCTTCGCCGGCCTCAACCGCTGCGAAGGCGAGCTGCGCTGCCTCGACATCGACCCCAACGACGAGAACCCCGCCCGCTGCATCGAGGTGCAGGCGGCCTGCCCCGATGGCTGGGTGGCCGGCTCGATCAATGAGAGCCCGGCCGGCGATGGCTGGCGGGTCGAAGGCGACAACAGCCTCTACGACGATCACACCGCCGGCTCGTGCGGCGGCGATGGCAGCCAGGACGCCGTCTATGAGTTCACCGCGCCCGAAGATGGCCCCTATGCCTTCACCGTGAGCGACACCTTCGCGACCGCGCTCTATGTGCGCTCGCTGTGCGCGGTGCCCGACGAAGAGCTGGCCTGCGTGGCGCCCCTTGAGGCCGCGACGGTGGTCGTCGAGCTGGCCGCTGGCGAGACGGTCTATGCCTTCGTCGACAACTGGCTGGGCATCGCCGAGCCGTTCACGCTGACCGTCGCGCCGTTTGCCGCGCCGCAGCTTCTCGAAGCCGCCGCGTGGTTCAACCCCGAGGCGCAGCGCATGTCGATCGAAGCGGTCGCGGTGCCCGGGTCGAGCGAGCTGGACTCGTTCGGCGCGCAGTTCCTCGACGTCAACGGCGACCTGGTGCTGCTCGAAGGTGATCCGGGGCCCTTTGCGGTCGGCGGCCTCTTCGAAGCGGTCGGCGATGGCACGTTCACCGGCTTTACCGACTTCACGCTGCCCGACATTCCCGAGTTTGTCGACGCCATCGCCGCCGTCCGGGTCACCGTGCTCGACCTCTCCGGCGGTTCGAGCGAAGCCATCGACGTGGTGCCCGACGGGCCGAGCGAGGTGGCGTTCGGTGAGACCTGCGATCCCTTCGGCACCCGCAGCTACTGCCTCGAAGGCGACTGCCTCGACTTGAACCCCGCCGACGAGGTCGATGCCATCTGCCAGATCGCTGCGGCCGAGTGTCCGGCCGAGTGGACGGTGCTCGGGGTGGGTGAGCCCGATGCCAATGGCGTCTATACGATCCCCGGTGACCTGACCGTCGATCTGGAAGACCACGGCGCAACCCCGACCTGCTCGGGCGCGGCGACCGGCGCCAATGACATCTATGGCTTCACCGCGCCCTCGGGTGGCATGTGGCGCTTCGCCACGGTGGGCGCGGCCGGCAATGACACCATCCTCTTCGTGCGCCGCCTCTGCGGGGTGCAGGGCGAGGCCGGCGAGCTGGCCTGCAACGATGATGGCCCCAACTCGCAGGGCTTCTACAGCGATGTGGACGTCGAGCTGGCCGAGGGCGACACGGTCTATGTCTTTGTCGACTCGTACTTCGAAGACGGCCGCGGCGCTTACTCGCTGGTGATCACGCCCCTGCCCTGACCGGCATCACGGTCAACCGGCGGGCGGCGCTTCATCGGCGTCGTCCCGCCGGCTCCCCGCCCGCAAGACCTCCAGATGGGCCGCCAGCGCCGCGGGCAGCGGCGCCGTCCATCTTTGCCCGCCCGGCAGCTCGATCGACCACGCATGCAGCCAGAGCCGCCCGGGATAGCCCGGCACCGGCCGGAAGGGCCGCTGCGGATACCGGTCGTCACCCACGATCGGGTGGCCGATGCTGTGCAGGTGTCGCCGGATCTGATGCTTGCGCCCCGTCTCGGGCACCACGCGCAGCAGCGTGAAGCCGCCGAGCTGTTCGCGGCGGCGATAGCGCGTCAGCGCCGGCAGCGCGCGCCCGCGCCGCTCGTCATCGAGCGACCGCCGAATGATGCCCT
This sequence comes from Myxococcales bacterium, assembly GCA_020430675.1. Next base: position 1,848 of record JAGQJJ010000437.1, on the reverse strand, counting down.
TGGCGTGCGCGCGGCCAAAAACCAGCGCCAGATAGACCTTCTGCACCTGCCGCGTGGCCAGCAGGCCGCCGATCTGCTGGCGCATCTCCGGGTCGGCGCTGCACAGCACCACGCCCGAGACGCCGGCGTCGAGGCGATGCGCCGGGCAGAGGCCCGGCGGGGCCTTGGGCAACGCGGCGAGGCGCTCGATCAGATCGTCGGCGCCATCGTCGGCGCCCGGGTGCACGCGCAGCCCGGCGGGTTTGTAGACGGCGTACAACAAACCGAGACGGCCAATGATGACCGGTTGGTCATTTTCGTTCGCGGCGTCGGCGACAAGCATGTCAGCAGCATGCATCACCAGTCGCGCAACGTCGAGACCGCTCGCTGCATCCTTTCGGGCGCAACTGCGGCCCGCGATCGGCGGGCGTCTTTTGAGGAGAACCCGATGGCTCAGATCACCCTGCGCGGCAACCCGATTCACACCGTGGGCGAGCTGCCCGCGGTCGGCAGCAAGGCGCCCGACGCCCTGCTCGTCAACGGCGCGCTCGAGACCGTGCACCTCGCGTCGCTCGGCGGCACGAAGGTGCTCAACATCTTCCCCAGCGTCGACACGCCGGTCTGCGCGATGTCGGTCCGCGCTTTCAACGCGCGCGCCGGCGCCCTCGATGGGGTGAGCGTGCTCAACATCTCGGCCGATCTGCCCTTCGCCGGCAAGCGCTTCTGCGGCGCCGAGGGCCTGACCGGGGTGCAGATGATGAGCACCTTCCGGGGCAGCTTCGCCAAGGACTTTGGCCTTGAGATCGCCGACGGCCCCCTCGCCGGCCTCTGCTCGCGCGCGGTGGTGGTGGTCAACACCGATGGCATCGTGGTGCACGTCGAGCAGGTGCCCGAGATCGGCCAGGAGCCGAACTACGACGCCGCCCTCGCTGCCTTGAAGTAAATCACCTGGCAGCACTCGGGTGCTTTCCCCGGGTGCTGCTCGGCCCTCACACCAGCCCGGCGCCGCGCCAGCGCGGGCCGAGCATCTGCCGGATGCGCGCGCAGAGCGCGGCGGTGCTGTACGGCTTCTGCAGAAAGTTGAGCCCCTCGGCCAGCAGGCCGCGGTCGCCAAGCGCGTCATCGGCGTGGCCCGAGGTGAACAGCACCGGCAGATCGGGCCAGCGCTCGGCCACCGCCATCGCCAGCTGCCGGCCGTCGAGGTTGGGCATGATCACGTCGGTCACGATGAGGTCCGGCGGCTCGCCGATGCGCAGATGGCCGAGCGCCTGCAACCCGTCGCTGGCGGTGTAGACCTTGTAGCCTTGCTGCCGCAACGCGCGGGCGACCATCTCGCGCACGCCATCGTCGTCTTCGACCAGCAACAGGCGTTCGCTGCCGGCGCCGCCCGTGGGCACCGCCGAGAGCGAAGGCGCGTTCTGGCTGACCTCGGCGCGCGGCCAGAAAACCTCGAACGTCGTGCCTTGCCCTGCCTGGCTCTCGACCTGGATATGCCCGCGGTTCTGCTTGACGATGCCATGGCAGGTCGCGAGGCCGAGGCCCGTGCCCTTGCCCGGCCCTTTGGTGGTGAAGAAGGGGTCGAAGATGCGGTCGCGGATGTCATCGGGGATGCCATCGCCGGTGTCGCGCACGGTCATGACCACATACTCGCCCTCGTTGACCGGCTCGCCGTTGATCAGCAGCGGGCCGGTCACGCGGCGATTCTCCAGCCCCAGGGTCAAGGTGCCGCCGAGGGGCATGGCATCGCGGGCGTTGACCACCAGGTTGAGCAGCACCTGACGCACCCGCACGGGGTCGAAGACCAGGTTGTCAGGCACCTGCGCTGGGATCTCGCAGAGGAGTTCCAGGCCTTTTTCGTGGGCGCGGACG
>JAGQJJ010000436.1 GCA_020430675.1 Myxococcales bacterium | reverse complement strand
TGTTCGCCGCGCCGAATACCGCGCCGCCCTGGGCGCGGAAGAACAGCACCACGCTGGAGAGCCCGGTGGCATCGGTGATGGTCGCGGTGACCGCCACCGCCTGCCCGGGCGCCTGCCCGTCGGCCACCGGCTGATGCAGGATGACCGGCGGGTTCGGATCGCCGAGCACGAGGAAGTCAAAGGTATCTTCCGGCGCATTGGCCGGCAGGGTGCTCTGGTTCGGCTCGGGCTGCACGCCGTCAACCGCCACGAACCAGTACTCGATGCCCGGCGCGACGACCTGCCCCCCAGGGATGGTCGCCTCGTACTGGTTGCCACCCACGGCCGCCATCGCCAGGAAGCGCGCGCCCGGGTCACCGATGGGGCGGTAGAACAGCACCGCGCTGGCCACGTTGGCCGGGTCGCGAATGGTCGCGCGCACCACCACCGGCTGGCCGAGCGGCTGGCCGTCGGCGATGCTGTTGTGCTCGATGAGCGGGCCGACCACGTCGACGTTGCCAAACACCGTCGCGATGGTGGTGTCGCTGTCGGTCAGGCCCTCGTTGTCGGTCACCGTCAGCCGCACGGTGTACAGACCGGCGCTCAGATAGCTGTGGCGCGGGCTCTGCTCCTCGACGATCGGGGTGCCATCGCCGAAGTCCCAGACCCAGCGCACGATCTGGCCGTCGGGGTCGGTGCTCAGGGTGCCATCGAAGAAGACCGACTCGGCCGGGCCCTCATCCTGGAAGACCGAGGGCCCCGCGTCGGCGATGGGCCGCACGTTCACGTTCACGTCGACCTTGGCATGGTCTTCGGCGCCCTGATCGTCGATGACCGTCAGATAGGCCCACCGATCGCTGCCTTCGGTCTCGAAGGTATGCTGCACGTTCAGGCCGGCGGTGATGGTGCCGTCGCTCATCGTCCAGAAGGCCGAAGCGATCTGGCCATCGGGGTCGAAGGCCGCCGAGCCATCGAGCTGGAAGGCTTCGCCGCGCGGCACCATGATCGCGTCGGTCACGCCGTCGGCGCGCGGCTCTTCGTTGTCTTCGGCGTGATGCTCCCACGCGCCCGCGTCGACCTGCCCGTCGATGACGCGCGGGCGGCCGGTGATGTCGAGCACAGGCAGCCGGGGCACGCCGCGATCGCCGGCGTTGATGGCCAGCGACTCGGTCCAGACCTTGCCATCCCACCACCGCGGCACATCGTCCCAGTCGATGTCTTCAATGTTGGGATCGGTCAGAAAATTGCCCACGTTCTCGGTGGCGACGACGTCGGTGCGGTCAAGGCGGAACAGGTTGTTGTGGCGCATGCGCAACGTGGTCGAGTAGTTGCGATTGGTGTCGCGCACCGCAAAGACCGAGTTGTCGGCGACGATGTTGTTGTAGAGGTTGACCGCGAGGTTGTAGGTGAAGCTGCTGCCGCGCGAGAAGCTGATGCCGGTGTTGTGCTTGACCAGGGTGTTGTTGGTCAGGTCCACCACCAGCGGATGGTCGCGATCCGACGAGTAGATCTGGGCGCCATAGGTGTGATGGGTCACATAGCTTGAGCGGAACTGGCCGGTCGAGTTGTTGAAGTAGACGCCGGTGCCCGCGGTGCGGCGCGGCCCGACGATGAAGGCACCCAGCACGTCGACCGCCGGCGCCTGCCAGACCCCGTCGAAGCGCATGCCTTCGGTGTTGTGGTGCAGCACCTTGAAGAACTTGAACGGCGGCGCGGTGGGCCCGTTGACATAGGCCCCGTAGCGGGGGTGGCGCACCTCGACGTTGTAGACCGAGCTGGTGCCGTTCTGGGTGAAGTGCAGGCCGTACCAGCTTCCCGAGGTCGCCGGGTCGGCGGCCGAGCGGAAGACCACCGGCGCGCCGGCGATGCCTTCGGCGGGCTGCTGCCCCGGCGGCGTGCCGATGATCGCGGTGGCGCCCGGCAGGAAGCGAATCTCACCGCGCGAGGCATCGACGCCGCCGGCCATGCCATCGGTGGTGGCCACCCGAAGCTCGGCGCCGGGCTCGAAGTTCACCGTGACGCCCGCCGGCACCACGATGTCGCCCAGCACCGGATAGGGCGAGCCCTGGCGCGTGAAGGTGAAGTCTTCCCACAGGTAGCCCATGATATGCGGGCCGATGGCATCGACGTAGGGCAGCGCGCCCACATGCCCACCGCCGACGCCCAGGCCACGGTTCGGCGACCAGCGCGTCGGCTCGTAGTTGCGGTTGGCGACGTCGGCGTAGAGCGGGTTGTAGCTGAAGCAGCCGTTATTGCCGATCGCCACCCCCGAGAGGTCGGGCGCGTTGCTCCAGACATTCGACGTGGTGCAGTTGAACGTCATGGCATACGAGGTGTTGCCATCACGCACGCCGGCGCGGGCGTTGTTGGTCACCGACGAGTTCCGCAGGTTGAGCACCATGGCATAGCTGAAGCTGCTGCCCCGCGCGGCCAGGATGCCTTCGCGCGCGTTGTGGGCGATGGTCCCGTGGTCGAGCGTGACGTTGCCGCCGAAGTCGCGGTTGTCGCTGTAGATATAGACGCCCACATTGCCGTTGTCGTGCACCAACGCCTGATCGACCGTCAGGTCGGAGCGATGCAGGTAGATGCCATAATTGTCATTGCGCCGCACCGTCACGTTGACCAGATCGCTCCGCGACTGATTCTCGATGCGCATGCCATCGCGGCTGTCTTCGATGATCACCTCTTCGACCGAAGGGGTGCCGCCGCTGATATAGATGCCCGCGTCTCCGCAATCGTGGATGCGCGAGCCGGCGACGATGTGATCGTTGCTGTACAACGAGACGCCGCGATAGGCATAACCGAGGTCGACCTGGGCGACGTTGAAGGCTTCGGTATCGGCCAGGATGACGATGCCATACCAGTCCGAGCGCGCGGGCTCGCCTTCATCCGAAGTGAAACGCACCGGGCGGGTATTGGTGCCGTCGGCTTCGAGCGTGCCTTCGACGCGCACCTCGGTGCGGGCGGCGTCGAGGCCGCCGGCCATCACATCGCCCTGTGGCATGCGGAACTGCGCGCCGGGGCGGAAGGTCATCGTCACCCCGCGGGTGATGACCACGTCGCCTTCGACGCGCGTGACCGTGTTGGCCTCGAACGTGCGGTTGACATACCAGAACCCGTGCAGGCCCTCGCCGGTGGGCGCGCCGGCAAACGGCAGCGCGCCCGCGGTCTGCGCCGGGTCACCGGGGCCCCAGTAACGGGCCGGCGAGCGGTCGGTCGGCTGATAGTCGGCGTTGTCGGGATCGGCGAGCAGCGCGCGGTAGTTGAGGCTCGTCGCCAGATCGGCGGGCGGGGTCGTGTTGGCGAAGGTCGTGCCCGAATACACGTTCTCGGCGAACGAGATGAACTCGCTCGGATAGCTGTTGTTGGTGTCGCGCGCGATGCGGGTATTGCCCTCGAAGATCGACCGGCGGACGCGCAGCTCGGGGTCATAGCTGAAGCTGCTGCCCCGGCCGAAGAGGATGGAATCGCCGTTGCCGTAGAACGTGCAGTTCTCGATGGTGAGCGGGAAGGTGCGCGTGTTGTTGTTGACGTAGAAGTTGATGGCCCGCGAGTTGTTGTTGGCGAACACCACATGGCGGACTGTCACGGTGCCATTGCTGACATCGAGGCCGACCGCGGCGTTGCGGATCGAGCCGCCCTCAAGGGTCAGGTTGGTCGCCGCGGCGTAGATCGCCGTCGTGCGGTTGTCGATGCCATCCACGTCGACCCGGGTGAGCGTCATCGCGTCGTTGATGACGCTGTCGAGCCGGACGCCATACGAGTTGTAATTGCTGATCTGCACGTCCGAGACGTTCAGGTTCGCCGCCACCGGCCGCGCGATCTGCAGCGCAAAGTCGGCGTCGTTGATCTGGGCGAAGGCCAGGCTGATCGACGCGCCGGCGCGGATGTCGAGGCCCTCCCATGCGTTGCGGCCTTGGGCGAGGCCGCTGAAGACGACCGGCGCCTGGGCGTTGCCCACCGCGATCAGCCCGCCTTCGACGATCAGCTCGACCGCCGCGCCGCCGCCCTGCACCGCGGTGCCCGGCTCGATGCTCAGCGTGGCGCCCGCGCGCACCGTCACCGAGCCGGTCATCACGTACGGGCCGTCGGCGGCGCGCCAGGTGGTGTCGGCGTTGATCGCGCCCGCCACGTCGACCCGGGCCATCGCCGCGCCGCCCAGGGCGCAGAGCGCGGTCAGGGTCAGGGGCACGATCCGCAACAAGCTGTTCTGGCGCATGGATTTTCCTCCGCGCGGGGGATTGCCGGCGTGCGCTTTGTACACGGGGGCGCAGACCGGATCCAGGGTGATTCGGGCTCCGCGGCCGGGTTTTTATCGACGCGCGCGTCGGCTTCCGAGCGGGGTCAGCGCGACCAGTTTGTCGCCCACAGCTCGACGTCAAAGCGCCCGCGCACCGGCGCGCCGGGCGAGGTCGCGGCCTCGGTGAAGGTCAGCGTGCCGGCGGGGCAGCTCGCGAGGAAGGTCGAGCGGCCGGTCGGCGCGTCGAAGAGGTAGAGCGCGCACTCAAAGGTCGGGTCGAGCGCGATCTCGCCCGGCGCGATCTGATCGGGCCTCGGGCGGAAGGCGATGTAGACCACGA
>JAGQJJ010000435.1 GCA_020430675.1 Myxococcales bacterium | reverse complement strand
CACCGGCGGCAAACTCGCCGTCGAAGATGAGGGCGCCGACCTCGAAGTTGAGCCGGAAGCTGCGGATGTCGACGTTGGCCGAGCCGACGATCGACCAGCGCTGGTCGACCACCATGCGCTTGGCGTGCAGCATGGCGGGCTGGTACTCGAAGATGCGCACGCCGCCGCGGATCAACTCGGCGTAATACGAGCGCGCCGCCCAGCCGACGATGCGCAGGTCGTTGTGGGCGGGCATCAGGAGGCGCACGTCGACGCCGCGCAGCGCGGCGCTGATCAGCGCCTGCACCATCGGCGGATCGGGCACAAAATAGGGGCTCGCGAGCCAGACGCGGCGCCGCGCGGTGGCGACGGCGGTGAAATAGATCAACGCGTGCGCGTTGTGCACCTGATCGGGCCCGCTCGGCACGATGGCCACCGTGCACTTGCCGACCGGCGCGGGCGGCTCGATGGGTTTGAGCGTCTCTTCGGCGGCGTACTGCCAGTCCTCGCAGAAGATCTCGGCCAGATCGGCCACCGCCGGCCCCCGCAACGCCACATGGCTGTCGTGAAAGTGCAGCCCGTCGCTGCGCCGCCCGATGCTGGTGTACTCATCGCCCACGTTCATGCCGCCGGTGAAGCCGATCTCGTCGTCGACGATGACCAGCTTGCGGTGGTTGCGCAGGTGCGTCGCCCAGCGGCGGCGGAAGGGGTTGACCGGCAGGAAGGCCGCGGTCTTGCCGCCGGCGGCGCCGATGGCGCGCAGCAGTCGCTCGTCGACTCGAAGAGAGCCGACCGCGTCGTAGAGCAGCTTGACCTCAACCCCGGCGCGCGCCTTCTCAGCGAGCAGGTCGAGGAAGCGGCGGCCGGTGATGTCGTTGTTGATGATGTAGTACTCGGCCCAGATGCGCGTTCTGGCGGCGCGCACCGCGGCTTCGATCTTCTCGTAGGCGCGATCGCGGCTGGTCAGGGGCTCGGCGGCGTTGCCGGCGGTCGGCGGCAGGCCGGTGATCTGCGCGGCGAGCGCCAGGGTGGCGTCGATCGGGCCGGCGCTGCCCCGCGCGTTGGGGTCGGGGGCCTGCGATCGACGAAACGCGCCGCGCGCGGTCGGCCGATTGCGCCGCGTCGCCCGCTTGATGCTGGGCCCGGCGAGCAGCAGATACCCGATCGCGCCGACGATGGGGAAGGCGATGATCGCCAGCAGCCACGCCAGCGTCGCCGAGACGCCGCTCTTGCGCAGAATGGCCCGTAGGACGGCATAGGCATCGAGCGCAAAGAGCGCGATCGCGAGGGGAACACCCCAATCGTGCACGGCAGACTCCATCGTCGCATCGATTAGATGCCTCGGGCGGCCCCGCGCCGCAACGACGCATTTCGCCACGGCGCGGGCTGGCGCGGCTGCGCGGTCGCGTCTACCATCGCCCGCAGTTGGAGGAGGTGTTGTCATGAGCGCCGATGCAAGCGCCGCCCGGCCCATCGAAGGGGCCGATCCGGGACTCTACAACGTCGATCTGGCGCCGACGGCCGCCGCTGGACGCACGTGGAAATGGACGAGCATCGCCGCGCTCTGGGTCGGCATGGTGGTCTGCGTGCCCACCTATATGCTCGCCGCCGGGCTGATCAGCGAGGGCATGAACTGGTGGCAGGCGCTGCTGACGATCTTCCTCGGCAACGCCATCGTGCTGGTACCGATGATCCTGATCGGGCACGCGGGCACGAAGCATGGCATCCCGTTCCCGGTGCTGCTGCGCTCCTCGTTTGGCACGGCCGGCGCCAACGTGCCGGCGATTCTGCGCGGCCTCGTGGCCTGCGGCTGGTTCGGCATTCAGACGTGGATCGGCGGGCAGGCCATCTACACGCTGCTCAACACGGTCACCAACGGCGCGCTGCAAGGCGCGCCGCTGCCGGTGCTGGGCATCGACCTCGCGCAATTCGGCTGCTTCATCGCGTTCTGGGCGCTGCACGTCTACTTCATCGGCGCCGGCACCGAGTCGATCCGCTGGCTTGAGACCTACGCCGCGCCCTTCCTCATCGCGATGGGGCTGGCGCTGCTCGCGTGGGCCTGGGTCAAGGCGGATGGCTTTGGCAACATGCTCAGCGCGCCGTCGCAGTTTGAGGTGGGTGGCCCCCGCGAGGGGCAGTTCTGGTCGGTCTTCTTCCCCAGCCTGACCGCGATGGTCGGCTTCTGGGCGACGCTGGCGCTGAACATCCCGGACTTCACGCGCTATTGCGCCACGCAGCGCGATCAGGCCTTGGGGCAGGCGGTCGGCCTGCCGCCGACGATGGCGCTGTTTGCGTTCATCGGCGTCGCCGTCACCTCGGCCACGGTGGTCATCTACGGCGAAGCCATCTGGGATCCGGTGGCGCTGATGGGTCGCATGGGCGGCATGACGGTGGTGGTCGCGCTGTTTGTGCTGGCGGTCGCCACGCTGACGACCAACCTGGCCGCCAATGTGGTCGCGCCGGCCAATGGCTTCTCGAACATCAGCCCGAAGAACATCTCGTTCCGCGCCGGCGGTTTCATCACCGCCGGCCTGGGCATCGCCATCTTCCCGTGGAAGCTGCTCGAGTCGTCGGGCGGCTATATCTTCACCTGGCTCATCGGCTACTCGGCGCTGCTCGGGCCCATCGCCGGCATCCTGATCGCCGATTACCTGCTCATCCGGCGCACCGAGCTGAACGTCGACGCGCTGTTCCGCCGCGAGGGCGAGTACAGCTACAGCAATGGCTGGAACCCGCTGGCGATCGTGGCCCTGGCGGCGGGCGTGCTGCCCAATGTGCCCGGATTCCTCGCCGCGGCCGGCGCCGTCGAGAGCGTGCCGGCCATCTGGTCGACGCTGTACACCTATGCGTGGTTTGTCGGCCTGATCATCAGCGGCGGGCTCTATACCGCGTTCATGTGGGGGAAGCGGAAGCCTTGAGCCGCTCGGCGCGTTCGGCCCGGTCGGCGGTGGCCACCTCGTAGATCAGGCCCGCCAGAATCACCAGCATCACGCCCAGCACCACCCACGTCTCGCCGAAATACTGCTCGTCGTACCAGCCGATCAGCAGCTGCATCCACATGCCGGCGATGCACATGCCGAGCAGCAGCACGACGCCGGCGATCTGCATCCAGCGTCGCTCGCGGGCGAGCACCAGCGGCGCGAGCAGAATGGTGAAGTTGTAGTAATAGCAGGTCAATTCGAATAGCCCGACGATGAGCAGGGTGCTCATCGCGGTGACCTCCCAGTCCTCGGTGCGGCGACCGACATAACCGAGCGCCAGCAGGAAGAGCGCGACGGTGCCCAGCCAGAAGGGCCGTCGCGCTTCGAGGTTGGCCTGGCGCTTCTGCTTCCAGACCAGGAAGGGATCGTCGAGCTTGTTGTCGCGCGTGGCCCGCGCGCGGTCCTCGAAGCGTCGCGAAAAGATCGTCGGCAGCCCCATATGATTGGTCAGCGGGGTCTGCTTGTGCTTGAGCGAGTTGCCGATGAACTCGCGATAGGCGTGCGTGCCCCCGACGACGGGCAGGCTGGCGAGCACGAGGCCGCCGAGCGCCAGCGTGCAGCCGAGCACGAGGCGGGCGTGGGCCTTCGAGGCGAGGCCGCGGCGCAAGAGCACGAAGTTCAGCGCAGCGAGGCCGATCGTCAACGCGATGACGCCCCGGGTCGTCTGACCGCCGTCTGCGACCTCCGGGCTGAGCCAGCCGCGCTCCAGCCAAAGCGCGCCCAGGCCAATCAGGGCAACGCTCCCGAGCAACTCGGTGGCCGCGCGCCAACGGTCAACACCTTGACGCTGACGCAGCGCGACCAGCAGCGACCAGCCGATCTTGGCGGCAACGCCGCCGATCAACGCGCCGGGGAAGACGCGCAACAGCATCGACCACGTGATGCCCGCACCGCCCAGCGCGGAGTAGCCGCGTTTGAGCAGGCTGACCCCAGCGACCGCGGCAAACAGCCAAGGCACGCGGCCGAAGCTGCCGCCCGTCCAGAAATAGGCCCACGGGTAGCCGCAACCCCAGATGAGCACCGCGAGCGCGCAGGCGCGCAGCCCGAAGGCCCACAGGATGAACGCAAAGATGCCGGCATAGAGCAGGAAGTCGAGCAGCGCAAAGACGCCCATGCGCGACTCGAACGCAACGCGATCCGCCTCGAAGCGGTCGCGCACGGCGCGCAACTGCGAGGGCCGGCGGCCCTTCACATTGCTCGGCGCATTGGCCAGCTCGGCTGGCGGCACCAGCGCGTCGCCGTTGATGTTGGTGATCGTGCGCCCGACCATGATCCAGACCGGGCTCGCGTTGAAGCCGTGGTCCTTGAACATCTTCTCCCACCAGCTCTGGCCCATATAGCTGCGGAAGAGGCGCAGATCCTGGCGGAACTCGGCCCAGCGGTCGGGCGTGAACGCGGCGCGGTAGGCTTCGGGGCGGTCGAGCACCGGCTTTGCCGGGCCCAGGCTGTTGTCGCGCAGGTCGCGAATCTGGCGGTCGGCGAACTCTTCGGCGCGGCCGTCATCGACCTCGGCGATGGCCGAGCACTGATAGATGCGCTCGTAGTGGTTCTCGCGGAAGTACTTGCCGCCCACGTAATAGTGGAAGGCATCCCAATAATG
>JAGQJJ010000434.1 GCA_020430675.1 Myxococcales bacterium | reverse complement strand
GGCGGCAGCAGCGCCTCGCGGGCCACTTCGCCGGGTTGCAGATCAGCGAACCGCACGGCCAGCACGCGCACGCGGCCGAGGCCAAGGCCAGCTTCGAGCAGCACCGGCGCGCCGCCGGCGACGACGCGCGACGCCACGCCGGGGCCGGCCTGCAGCGGTCGCCAGGTCGAGATGCCTTCGAGGTGCTGGGTGACCGCGTCGGGCGAGCGTCCGACGGGCCCCAGGTCAACCGCCGCGAACGGGTGCAGCACGTCGGCCTCGCCGCCGGCCTCGCCCGCGGCCACGACCAGGGTGCTGCCGGCGATCACCGCGTCGCGCAGCGCCGTGCGTCGAGCGGGCGTCAGGGCGGTCAGATCGGCCGCCGAGACCAGCAGCAGCGGCGCAAAACGCAGCGCGGCGAAGGTATCAGGCACCTCGTCCGGGGTCAGATGCGCGAGGCGCGCGCTGGGGTCGATGGTCTTGAGCAGCGCCTCCAGCCCGGCCCGGCCCGCGCCGGCGCTGGCGATCCACAGGCTGGGCAGCCCGTCGGGAAAGCGCAGCGGCGGCACCTCGATCGGGGCTGCCTGCCCCTCGGCGCGCAAGGCGATCACCGGCGGCGCCGCGTGCAGGTCGGCGACGCATTGCGCGAAGAAGTGCCCGCGCCCGTAGCCTTCGATGGTGCGCTGAAGACCGCCCGCCGCACCGGCGCCAAGGTCGACGGTCAGCGGGTGCACGCTGCGGTTCTCAACAAAGACGCCGACGCCGCCGCCATCGCCGATGGGGCGGACCTCGGGCTCGACGGCAGCGGCCGGGAGAGACGCCACCACGAGGGCCACGCCGACGAGGCACGCCGACCAGGAGCGGTGGTCGACCCACCGCCGGAAAAAGCCGATCCGGCGGCGGTGCGAACTGGGCGGAACTACTTGTTCGACCCGGTCGACGCGAGCGCGTGGTTCATCGTGATCACGGCGCGCGCGGTGACGAGCACCGGGTTGCCCTCCCAGTACTTGGGGTTTTCGTTGACCCACGAGCCATCCTCTTTCTGCAGGCTCATCACCTTGGTGATCAGGTCGCTGGCCCAGTTGCGCTTGCGGCCCTTCTCATCGGGCACGAAGCCTTCGCCGAACGCCTCAAGCGCGCCGGCCGCCGTCTGCAGGTAGTAGTAGTAGCTGACGGTGCCCATGCCGGGGTGCTGGTTGAAGTCATAGTTCTTCTTGACCCAGTCAAAGGCCGCGAGCACGCGCGGATCGTCCCTCTTGGCATCGGTGAACATCAGGCTCTTGAGGCCGGCGAAGCTCATCGCGCCGTAGCTGGTGGTGCCGCCCGCCGGGCTCTGGCCGGGCGCGTACACGAAGCCGCCGTCGTTGCCGGCCCACGCCTGATCGTTCGACTCGCTGCGGTTCTGGCAGCGCGAGACGAAGATCTGCGCCTTGGCCCACACATCGCTGCTCGGGTCGAAGTCGGACTTCTTCAGCCCTTCGATGGCGTACTGAAGGTTCGACAGGTCGGGCCGCTCGTCACCGCCGTAGCCGATGCCGCCGTAGAACTTGTCGTCCTTCGTGTACTTGTTGTCTTCGTCGCTCTGAAAGCGCACCAGGAACTTCTGCCCGCCGTCTATCTGCGCGGCGTACTTCTTCTTGTCGATGGCCGCGAGGGCCATGATCGCGAGGGCGGTGTTGTAGGTCGGGGTGGCGTCGCCCGTGATGGCGCCGTCGGCCCGCGCCTGCGCGGCCAGCCAGTCGGCGCCGCGGCCGACGAACGGGCCATCGGACGCCTCATAGCCACGGTGACTGCCGGTGAACGCGAGCAGCACGAGCGCCGTGAGGCCGACGTGCTGTCCATAGGAGCCGTTCTCCTCCTGCTTGTAGCGGAGGAAGTGCAGGCCCTTGTCGACCGACTTCTTGGCCGACTCGACGAGCTTGGCGTCGAGGGTGGCCTTCTCAGCCATCGCCGTGCTGCACAGCAGGCTCAGGCCGAGGGTGGTGGCGATGAGGACTCGTGGCTGAATCATACCCAACTCCTTGCGGGGGAGACGGTCGCCGGCAGGCGACGGACGGCGCGCACCGCGCGCGCTGCCCCGGCCGCAGCGGCGAGGCTGAAGACCGCGGTGCCCCAGGTCCAGGGCACCGGACGGACCTCGACGACACCGCTGAGGCTGAAGGCATAGAACATCGGATCTTGAAGCGCGGGCAGGTCGGCGGCGCTCAACACCACACCGGCCGGGTGCAGCGCGATGGCCCCGGTCGCCAGCCAGGGCGCAAGCCGCGCCTCACCGAACCAGGGCGCGAGCCAAAGGGGGGCGAGCATCAACGCCAGCGCGGCGATGAGCACCGCCACCCAGGCCGGGCCGGCGCGCCCAAAGCCGCGGTCGAACGCATCGGCGGCCGTCACGAGGCATGCGCCCCAAGCCACCAGCGCCACGGCGGGCCGCCAGGCGAAGCCGGTGCCCATCAGAGCGCCAAGGAGCAGCACGCCGAACGGCGGCAGCAGCTCCAGGAGCACGAGGCGTCCGCCGCGCGGCACGTCGCAGAGGGCCTGACGCCACCCTTCCGCCTGGCTGCGCGCGTCGCGGCCCAGCACCAGCCACGGGGCCAGCAGGCAGAGCGCTGAGAGCGTCCACGCGCGCGCGGACGGCGCCGCCGGCAGCCACAGGGGCAGCGCCAACGCAAACGCGGCGCCAAGGGCGAAGCGGAGACGAGCGCGGCGAAAGGCAAGACGGAACATATCGGGCGAGAACCTCAGCGGGCCGCATCGTATGCCCGCTGAGACGACCAGCGCAAGGTGGGGAAACTACCGTCAAGCGACCATGTGGTCACATTTCAAACTCGCCAAAATCCTCGGGGGCCATGTCGGCCAACAGAGCGGCCAGACGGGCGCGCCCCTCATCGTCGTCGTCGGCGACAAACTGCGCGCGCTGCGCGTCGCGCTCGGGCATGGGCTGCGCCGCGTCGAGCACCGAAGCCGCCACGCGGATGGGCACCCCGAAGCGCACGGCGAGCGCGATGCCGTCGGATGGCCGGCAATCGATCACATCGGTGCGGCCATCGGGCAGGCGCAGATGCAGGTTGCCGAGGAAGATGCCGCCCTCGATGCCGCGAATGTCGAGCCCGGTCATCGTGGCGCCGAGGCGCAGAATGACCAGCCGGAGCAGGTCATGGGTCATGGGCCGCGTCGGCCGGCGGCCTTCGATGCGCCCCATGATGGCGCTCGCTTCGAATGAGCCGATCGAGATCGGCAGCACCAATCGGCCGCCCAGATCGACCAGCAGCAAGACGGGCAGCCCAGATTTGGGGTCGATCGCCAGCCCTCGAACCGTGAACTCGTGGTAGACGCGCTGCGATTTCATGCGCCCCCCCTCACCGCCGAGCGATGGAACTCCGCCACCACCTCGACGTGGCCGGTGTGGGGAAATAGATCGAGCGGGCGCGCTTGCGCCAGCCGGAAGCCTTCCCCTGCAACAGTGGATGCGTCTCGGGCCAGAGTGGCCGCATCGCACGAGACGTAAACCAGGCGCTCGACGCCGGTGAAGGCCAGCGCCCGCACGGCGGCGGCGGCGCCGGCGCGGGGCGGGTCGATCAGGGCCGCGTCGCATTCGGTTCGCGCCGTTCGGGGCAGCCTCGCGGCGTCGCCATGTTGCACCACAACCCGTGCCGCATAGCCGCGCGACCGGACCTCGGCGCGCAGGGCGGCGACGGCGGCGGCATCGTTTTCGACGGCAGTGACTGAATGGCCCGCCGCCGCCAGGGCCAGCGTGAAATTGCCGGCGCCGGCATAGAGTTCAAGGACATGGCGCGCGCCGGCCAGCGCCTCGACGACCGCATCGACCATCAGCGCGCTCCCCGGCTGATGGGCCTGCACGAAGCTGCCGGCGGGATGGGGCACCTGCGCGGCGCCAAAGCGGTCGAAGGCGTCGCCCCACGTGAGGATTCTATCGCCCAGAACCAGCCGCGCCCCATGGCACTCGGCGCGGGCGTCGGCCCAATCGCGCAACGCACGGCTCAGGGCTTGGGCCGCTGGCGCATCGAGCGGTCCGGCGGGCTCGACGCTGATCGTGCCCGAGCGCGTACCCGGCGCGCCGGTGAGGCGAAGCGTGCCCGCGCCTTGCAGCGTCGCGGCCAGCCGCACCCGCGCCCCGGCGAACAACGCGGGCAGCGGCGGGGCCAGCACGGGGCAGGCGTCGATCTCAACCAGCGACCGACTGCCGGGCGCGCGATAGCCCAACCGACCGTCCTGCCAATGCAGCCGCGCGGTCGATCGCCACGCCTCGGTCGGCTCGACGCCGCGCACCGGCTCGACCGGCGCCTTCAGCAGCCGCGCCACATGCGCGGTGAGGGTCTCGCGTTGCACGGCGAGCGGCACGGCCTGCCAGGGGCAGCCGCCGCAGGCATCAAAATGAGGGCAGAAAGGCGTGACGCGGTCGGGCCCCGGGTCGACCTGCTCGGCGCGAAGCCGCAAGAAGCGCCGCTTGGCCTCGGTGACGACGCCGACCACCTGATCGCCTGGGGCCGCGCCGCGAACGAAAACGACGCGGCCGTCCGGCGCGTGTCCGATGACCTCGCCGCCGAACGCCGGGCGGTCGATCGTCAACGCCAGGCGGTCCCCCAACACGATGGGA
>JAGQJJ010000433.1 GCA_020430675.1 Myxococcales bacterium | reverse complement strand
TGGCCGCGGTGAAGCTGGGCGGCAAGACCGGCACGCTGGCCCTGCGCGACCCCTACACCTCGTACACCTGGTTCGTGGGTTTTGCGCCGCTCGATGACCCGCAGATCGCCATCGCGGTCATGGTCGGCAACGGCGAGCTGTGGTGGCAGCGCGCCATCGACATCGCCCGCGACACCCTCGCCGAGTACTTCCAGAAGAAGGCCGAGAAGACCGTCGCCGCACGATAAGTGAGGTGGGCCGTCGAGTTGCCCGGCTCTCGCCCCGTTGTTAGAGTGAAATCCGCGCCCGCATCGTGGGGGTGGGGCGCCGGACGACCCGAAGACCGGGGGGTCGAGCATGCCGCTGGGAGTCGCCGCCCGGGCCCGCGCGGGCCTGCAAGCCGCCGAACAGCGCGTCGCCGTGGCCGCCGATCGCACGGCGCGTGGCCTGACGATCGATGCTGCCGCGCCGACTGACTCGGCGACGCGGGTCAGCCTCTCGGGCGCCGCGCCGCCGGTCGGCGATCCGGTCGGTGACGCCCTGCTGCTCAAGGAGGGCGCGCTGGCCTATCGCGCCAACCTCACCGTGATCAAGGCCGCCGACGAGACGCTGGGTCAGGCGATCGACCTGTTCGGCTGACCGCGCGCTCGATGTGCCCGGCAGGATGGCAGATGCGCGCGTCTCGGTTGCAAACGCTGCTCGCCTTGGCCTGCGCGACCCCGCTCGTCGCGCGCGCGCAGCCGATCTGCCCGTTTCCTGAAGATCGCGCGCCGTTTGAGGACGGCCCCTTCCTCGATTGCCGGGCGGGGCCCGAGCTGGTCGTCGTGCGCGAGCCGGCGCGGTTTCTGCCCGACGAGGCCGCCTGGGAGCAGACCGTCCTGGTGCGCTTTGCCAACCCCGATCCGGATGTCGAGCTGGTCGCGAGCGGGCAGATCCGCGTGCGCGGCGCCGAGATCGCGGCCGAACCGATGTTTTCGGCCGATGCGCTGCGGTTGACCGATCCGATCGAGGGGCCGGAGCCGCCGCCTGCCTACGAAGACGCGGGCGATTGCCTCGCCGCCGAAGGGCCCATCGGGCCGCATCCCATGCGCGGTCTCGAGTTTGGTGATCTGGTCCGCCTCTCGGCGAGCGGGGATCGGATTCGCTTCGAGTTTGCGGCGGCGGGCGATCTGGACGACCTGCGCTTCACGTTGCGGCTGTCATCGCCGCCAGGGCAGGCGGCGCTCGACATCATCCTGTTCGATGGGCCGAGCACGCCGGGCGTGGGGCTGCGCGTGGGCAATCCGGGCGACGTGGCGCCGGATGACGGGTATTACCGCGCTGGAGAGACCTTCTCGGCGCGGCTGGCGGTGGCTGATCTGGCCATCGGCGACGCCTGCATCGTGCGGCATCTGATCGACGGCCAGCCCGAGGCGCCGTGGCGGTTTGTGCTGTTTGTGCCCGAGGGGCCCGAAGCCACCGCGCGGTGGCGGCGCGACGGCAACAACGCGGCCGGTGATGGCTTCACGCTGACGCCCGTGCCTGCGATCGCCTCGCCCGGGCGGCTGAGCTATGTCTTCGATTCGGATGCGCCGCTCGACTTCGACCTGGTGGGCGGGCTCGCGCTCGATTGCGCGCCCGGCGATACCGAGATTCCAATCGAGGCGGCGCTGGTGGCGCCGGTGGATCCGCCGGACGGTGTGTATCGCAGCCGGCTGCTGATCTGGAACGACGCCGATGGTGACGGCGCGCTGGACGTGCATGAGGTCGGGGCGCGGGCGACGCTGGCGTTGGTGGTGGGGCCCGAGCCCGAGGCGGATCCATGCACGCCGCCGGTGGTGGACGCTGGGGCGTCGGACGCCGGGATGGCCGATGATGCCGGCGAGATCGATGCGGGCGAGGCGGATGCGGGCGTGGTGGATGGTGGTGCGCCACCGCTTGATGCGGCGGTGGAGCCGGGCGATGGCGGCGCGGGTGACGGCGCGGGCGATGGCGGCGAGGGCGATGGCGGCGCGGGCGATGGCGGCGCGGGTGATGGCGGCGCGGGCGACGGCGGCGCGCTCGACGCCGAGGTGCTTGTGGACGTGGGCCTTGACCTCGACGCCGGCGTCGACCGCGATGGTGCCGTCGCCGATGCGGGTGACGGCGCGGTCATGGGCGACGATGGGTCGCCGGATGGCGAGGGCGCCGAGGCCGGTGGCCCCGACGGCGCGGCGCTCGATGGCGGGGCGGGGGATGGCTCGCTCGGCGAAGCGGGCCCGCTCGACGGCGCGCCGAGCGATGGCGGCATCGACGGCCCGGCACCGGGCGATGGCGAGGCCGCGGGCGATGGCACGGTGGTCGACGGCGCGCTGGATGGGCGGGCCCCGCCGCCCGACGGCGCGCTCAACGCCGATGCGCTCGCGTCGCGCGGTCGTCCGCGCGGTGGCTCGCTGACGTGCGAGGCGACCGACGCGCCGACCGCGTGGTTTGGGATGATGCTGCTGCTGGCCAGCCTGCGCCCCCGGAGGCGTCGATGAGTCGGCCCTCGCCGCATCTTGTGGGCCGCGTAGGGCGACTCGCAGGCGCCCTGGCGCTGCCTGCGGCGCTGCTTTGGGGCGCGCCCGAGGCCCATGCCGAGGGCGAGGTGCGTCGGTTTGCGCCGTCGCCGCTGGGCGCGCCGCATCTCACGCTTGACGGCGCCGACGCGCTCGGCGCGCGCGGCCTGTCGGCGGGCGGGCGCCTGGTCTTCGAGCGCCGGCCGCTCATATATTACCGCGATGGCGAGCGCACCGAAGACATCATCGGCCACCGCGTGCACCTCGACCTGAACGCGGCGTACGGCGTCTTCAACGGCCTCGATGTGGGCGTGGCGCTGCCGTTGGTGCTCGATCAAGACGGCGAAGCGTTTGCCGGCGGCGCGCTCGACGATGCGGCGTTGGCCGATCCGACGTTTGCGGTGCGCGTGGCGCTGCTCGATCGCTTCGTGGATGGCCTGGGCCTGGCGTTGACCGGCCGGGTGACGGCGCCGCTGGGCGACGGCGAGGCGCTGGCGGGCGAGCCCGGTCCGACCGGTGATCTTCGGCTCGCGGCGTCGTTTGCGCTGGCCAGACGGGTTGATCTGGGCGTGAACGCGGGCTACCGCCTGCGGGCGCCGTTTGCGCTGGCCGATGTGCAGGTCGACGACGAGCTGATGCTGGGCGTGGGGCTCCTGGGGCGGTGGACGCCTTCGGTCTCGATGCTGGTTGAGATGGCAGCGGCAGCCGCAGCGGCGGCGCCGTTTGCCGAGGCCGAACAGACGCCCGGCGAGGCCGATTTGGCCGTGCGGTGGACGTTCTGGTCTGACACGGCGTTGGTCGTCGGCGTCGGCGCCGGGTTGCTGCCCGGTTATGGCTCGCCGCAGTGGCGCGTTTTTGTCGGCCTCGACATCGCGCCGGTGCGGGGGGACTTCGACGGTGACCGCATCGCCGACCGCGCCGATCGTTGCCCCGAGGTACCCGGCGTGCGCGCCGAGCAGGGCTGCCCGGCCCCCGTGCTCGCCCACCGGACCGAGGTTGTCGTTGAGAAGCGCTCGGTGGACCAGGACGACGACGGCGTGCTTGACGTCAGCGATCAGTGCCCGCTGCTCGCCGAGGATCGCGATGGATTTCGCGATGATGACGGCTGCCCCGACGATGACAACGACCTCGACCTGCTCGCCGATCGCTTCGACGCTGATCCCTTGGGCCCGGAAGACTGGGATGGCTTCGAAGACGCCGATGGCATCCCCGACCTGGACAATGATCGCGACGGGGTGGCCGACTTTCGCGACGCCTGCCCCAATGAGCCGGGCGGGCCTGATGGGTGTGGCGATCCGCTGCCGGCGGCGACGCCGGGCGCCGAGGGGCTGGCGGTCGCTTCGGGGCCCGCGGCGCCGCTGGTGCTCGGCCGCACGCTGCACCCGGCGCGGCCCATCCTTTTTGCGTTTGCCAACCCGGCGCTCGACCCCGAGTCGGGGCCGCTGCTCGACGGCCTGGCGGCCTATCTGCGCGCCCACCCGGAGCTTCGGCGCGTCGAGGTCGGCGTGCACGTCGACGCGATGGGCAGCAGGCGCTGGAAACATTGGTTGTCATGGGAGCGCGCGTTGTCGGTGACCGCGGCGCTGGTCGACCGGGGCGTCGAGTCGGCGCGCCTCGTGCCGCGGGGCTATGGGCCCGACGTGCCGGTGCAGACGAACGCCACGAAGCAGGGGCGGTTCGAGAATCGGCGGGTTGAGCTGCGGGTGATGCGTCCGTTCGAGCAGCCAGCGCGCCGGCCGAAGTGGTCGCTGCGGGGGTCGCCCGGTGGGCCGCCGCCCGGGGCGGACACGCCAGAAGAGCCGCCGCGGCAGCAGCCGGTGACGCGGCCGAAGGCGGATGAAAACGCGCCGATCCCGCTCAATCCGCGCCCGCCGCGGCCGAACGCGGCGCTGAGCCCGGAGGCGGCGCGATGAGCCGGGCAGCGCAGGTTGGAGCCAGTCTGCTCGGCTTCCTCGCGGCCTCGGCCTGGGCCCAGGCGCCGCCGGATGGCTTTCGCATCCGCATCGAGCAACCCGCGGCGTTGCTGGCGCCCCCGAACCCCGCGGCGCCGACCGCCGACGCGGGCGCGCCGCCGCCTGCGGTCGAGGGGATTCGGTTCGACCAACCGA
>JAGQJJ010000432.1 GCA_020430675.1 Myxococcales bacterium | reverse complement strand
CACGCGCCCCGAAGGCGGCGGCCGCCTGTACCACAACCGCGGCGAGATGCGCTTTGAAGACGTCACCGTCGCCGCCGGCCTGCCCGAAGATGGCTGGACGACCGGCCCCGCGTTTGTCGACTACGACGGCGACGGCGACCTCGACCTCTTTGTCGGGCGCTACGCCGAGCCCTGCCGCCTGTTCCGCAACGACGGCGGCAAGTTCACCGATGTCGCGCCCGAGGTCGGCCTCGCGCTCTCGCGCGCGACCGTCGCGGCCGCCTTCGCCGACTTCGACCGCGACGGCGACCTCGACGTCTACCTCGTCACCAACCGGCAGAGCCCCGCCGAACCCATCAGCGGCCAGCCCATCCTGCGCGACGGCCAGCTTGAGATCCCCGACGTGCACAAGGAGTACCTCACGGTGCTCATGCGCGACGGCAAGCCGGTGATCGCCAACGCCGGCCAGGCCGACCACCTGCTGCGCAACGACGGCGGCAAGTTCACCGACGTCAGCGCGGCGACGGGCATCGACGGCTTCGAGATGGGCCTCTCGGCGCGCTTTTGGGACTACGACGACGACGGCTGGCCCGACCTGTACGTCTCCAACGACTTCTTCGGCGCCGACCGCCTCTACCACAACGAGCGCGGCCGCTTCGTGCTGGTCACCGGCGACGCGCTGCCCCACACGCCCTGGTTCTCGATGGGCGTCGACGCCGCCGACGTCGATGGCGACGGCCGCCTCGACTTCTTCGCCACCGACATGTCGGGCACGACGCACTTCAAGCAGAAGCTCTCGATGGGCGACATGTCGGACGACGGCTGGTTCCTCGACGCGCCCTGGCCGCGGCAATACATGCGCAATGCGCTGTACATCAACACCGGCACCCGTCGCTTCGCCGAAGCCGCCTACATCGCCGGCATGGCCAACACCGACTGGACGTGGTCACCCCGCTTTGGCGACCTCGACGAAGACGGCCGCATCGACCTCTTCGTGACCAACGGCATGACGCGCGACTTCTCCGACAGCGACATCCGCCGCCGCCTCAAGGCCGAGGGCAAGTGGCAGTCGGGCGACCTGTCGGTGTGGGAGGCGGCGCCACCGCGCAACGAAGCCAATCTTGCGTTCCGCAACCGAGGCGATCTGCGCTTCGAGCCCGCGGGCGGCCCGTGGGGCCTCGACGCGGTCGGCATCAGCTTCGGCGCCGCGCTCGGCGACCTCGACGGCGACGGCGACCTCGACGTGGTGGTCAACGACTTCGAGGCCCCGGCGCGGGTCTATCGCAACCGCAGCGCCGGATCCCATCGCCTTCATGTGCGCCTCGAAGGCCCGGCCGGCAACCGCTTCGGCATCGGCGCCCTCGTCTCGGTGACCACCGCCGACGGCCGCCAGGTGCGCGACCTGCCGGTGACCAGCGGCTTCATGTCGGCCAACGAGCCGGTCATTCATTTCGGGCTGGGCGGACAGGCGATGATCGACTCGATCGAGGTGCGCTGGCCCGACGGGCTGCGCCAGGCGGTCGAAGGCGGCCCCGCCGACCAGTTGCTGGTCATCCGCCACCCCGCGAAGGCCGCCGAGCGGCAGGAGCCGGCCGCGCCGCAGCCCGATTTTGTCGCCACGCAGGCCTTCGCCGACTACGCGCACCGCGAGCGGCCGTTCGATGACTTCGCCAAACAGCCGCTGCTGCCGTTTCGGCACTCGGCGCGCGGTCCCGGCTTTGCGTGGGGCGACATCGACGGCGACGGCGACGACGACCTGTACATCGGCGGCGCCGCTGGCTCGGCGGGCACGCTGCTGCGCCGCGAGGGCGATCGCATGGAGCCCGTGATGGGCGGCCCGTTTGCCTTCGACGCCGAATCCGAAGACCTGGGCGCGGTCTTCCTCGACGTGGAAAACGACGGCGATCTCGACCTTTACGTCGTCAGCGGCAGCGTCGAGGTCGAGCCCGGCGACGAGCGCCTGCGCGACCGGCTCTACCTCAACCGCGGCGACGGCAACTTTGACAAGAGCGACGGCCGCGTGCCCCATGTGCACGACAGCGGCGCGGTGGTCGCGGCGGGCGACTTCGACGGCGACGGCGACCTCGACCTGTTTGTCGGCGGCCGCGTCGTGCCCGGGGCCTACCCGCTGACGCCCAACAGCCGCCTGCTGCGCAACGAGGACGGCGCGCTGGTCGACGTGACTGACGCCGTCGCACCCGGATTGGGCACCGTCGGCCTCGTGACCGGCGCGGTCTGGCTCGACGCCGACGCCGACGGCCGCCTCGACCTCGCGATCGCCACCGAATGGGGCCCGGTGCACCTCTGGCGCGGCGGCGACAAGGGCCTGACCGACGCCACCGCCGCCGCCGGCCTGGGCGACCGCCTCGGCTGGTGGGGCAGCCTGGCCATGGCCGATATCGACGAAGACGGCGATCCCGATCTCATCGCGGGCAACGTTGGCCTCAACACCCGCTACCACGCCAGCGCCGACCACCCCACGCTGCTCTATTACGGCAAGTTCGACGACGGTCCGCCGCGCATCGTGGAAGCCGACTACGAAGACACCACGCTCTACCCGGTGCGCGGGCGCAGCTGCTCATCGGCCGCCATGCCCGAGCTGGCCGATCGCTTCCCGACCTTCAGCGACTTCGCCCGCGCCGAGCTGACCACCATCTACAGCCCCGAGAAGCTCGCCGCCGCGCAGCGCTTTGTCGCCAACACCTTTGAAAGCGGCGTATGGCTCAACGACGGCGTGGGCAAGTTCGAGTGGCGCCCGGTGCCCCGAGCCGCCCAGCTCGCGCCGGTGCGGGCCATCGTCGCCAATGACTTCGACGCCGACGGCCATCTCGACCTGTACCTCGCCCAGAACGACTACAGCCCGCAGCGCGAGACCGGCCGCTTCGACGGTGGCATCGGCGCGATGCTGCGCGGGCTGGGCGATGGCACCTTTGCGCTCGTCGACGCGGCGCAGACCGGGGTCGCCGTGGGCGGTGAAGCGGCGGCCGCGGGCCTGGTCTTCCTCAACGACGACGGCCTCGCCGACCTGGTGGTGGCCATCAACGACGGCCCGCTGCTCGGGTGGGTGCGCCGACCCGACAGCGCCGGCAAGGCTGTGCGCGTGCGGCTCAAGGGCCCGGCGGGCAACCCCACCGGCACCGGCGCCGCGGTGATCGCCACGCTCGATGACGGCAGCACGCGCACGGCCTGGATCGGCGCCGGCAGCGGCGGCCTCGGCGCCTCGGCACCCGAGGTCAGCTTCGGCCTCGGCGCCCAGAGCATCACCGGCATCGAGGTGCGCTGGCCCGACGGCAAGACCAGCCAGCACCCGGCGCCCAGCATCAGTCATGTGGTCCTGGCCCACCCCTGATCCGGCCCGGCGTCGTCAGGGCGAGCGACAGGACTGATAGGGCCGCCCGTCCTTGCCCAATTGCACGATGCAATCCCAGCCGTCGCAGATGCGCCAGCAAGGGCGCCCGGCGCTGGGCTTGCACACCGGCTTGCCCCGGCAGCGCGCGGGCAGTTGGCGGGGCTGGGCAGGCCCGCAGCCGAGCGCCGCCAGCAGCAGGGCCGCGCCCAGCAACCGATTGTGCCCGCGTGCGATCCGGCGCATTCTGGCTCCATGCGCTCCGCCGTTCTGCTCACCATCATCGCTGTTACCGGCTGCGGAGGCAACGCCGCCGGACTCGGCATGCAGTGCTACGCCGGCGCGTGGGGCGGCAAGTCGGGGCCCATCCCGTGCAGCAGCAAAAAAGGCTTCTGCGAACCGTTCTACAACCGCTGCGTCATCCCGGTGCAGAAGGGCGCCCGCTGCGACTCGTGGCCCTGGCCGCCCGGCGGCTCGGGCCATCACCAATGCCGCGTGCTCGTCGAGCAAAGCGGCGCCGCCGTCGACGCCGGCGTCTGCCAGCAGGGCAAATGCAAACGCGCCCAGCGCAAAGGCGCGCGGTGCACGCCCTATGATGGCAAGGGCCCGTATTGCCGCTTCGGCGTGAAATGCGAAGACGGCCGATGCGCGTCCGATTGATGGCTTTGACACGAGCGCCCGCTTTCGGTGTGATGGGAGCGACGCGCGACGCGGAGGATGCGATGCGAGCGAACGGCAGGCACGGTTTCAAGGGGCTCGCAATCGCGGCCGGCCTGGCCGCCGCCCTGTTTGCGCTCGGCTGCGGCGACGAGGTCGACTGCCTGCTCGACTCGCAATGCCCCACCGGCCAGTACTGCGTCTCGACCCGCTGCGCCGAGCCCGTGCCCCAGGGCGACTACCGCACCTCATACCGCGTGCAGGTCGCCCCGGTCATTGAGACCGGCTGCAACTGCCATGCGCCGACCAGCGATCGACCGTGGCGTTATTGGCATGACTTCAACGACGACGCCGCGTTTGTCGAGAGCCTGCGCGTACTGCGGCAGTGGCTCTACGATCCCACCACGCCCGCCGACGCGCCGGGCCCGCCCGCGACCCCCACCGCCTGGGGCTACGGCCTCGCCGGCTGCGGCTTCAACCACCCCGGCATCTATGAAGGCGTCACCCAGCCGCAATACGAGCTGCTGCTCGCCTGGTCGACCCTGGCGTGGCCCGACCTGCCGCCCAGCCCCAAAGAAGCCGCGCCCGCGCCGCCGGCGCTGCCCGACTCCTTGCCGGCGCTCA
>JAGQJJ010000431.1 GCA_020430675.1 Myxococcales bacterium | reverse complement strand
GGTGGCCGTCGCGCATCACCGCGTCGGGCCAGTAATAGCGGCCGGGGCCGTGGCAGGCCTCGCATTGCACGCCTTCGAGGCCATCATCGACCGCGGTCGAGTGGCACGCCGTGCAGCGGGGGTCGCGGCGCTCGGCCGGCCCCAGGCGCTCGGCGGCGCGGGCGTGCGGCGTCTGCTTCCACTGCTTGTAGGCCTGCTCATGGCACGACTTGCACTGGCGGACGCCGATGTAGTCGGAGGCCACGGCCGCGCCGGCCGCGCTCAGCAGCGTCAGCGCAAACAGGGAGGGGAGGGTGCACCGCATCGTCCGGCCGATATAGCACCCGACGCCCCGGGAAGAAAGCGGGCTCGGGCCGCGTGGCGATTCGCCGGCTGCCCTTCAGGGTGGCTCGTCGAGCCGCTGCCGGGCTGCATCGAGGTTGGCACGGGCCAGGTCAAACTCCGGGTCGTGCTTCAAGGCGGCCTCGAAGCGCGCGGCGGCCCCGGCAAAATCGCCGCGCGCCATATGGGCCATGCCGTCGGCGTTGAGGGCGCGCGGGTTCTTTGGCGCCAGGGCCAGCGCCTTGCCGATCGCGGTCTCGGCTTCTTCGAGATGGCCCTGCTGGCCAAGCGTGCCGGCGAAGATGGCCCATGCATCGGCCGAGTCCGGCCGCCGGGCCAGCGCCGGGCGCAAGGCGGCTTCGGCAGCACCGGCGTCGCGCAGCCGCAGGTACAGCTCGGCGGCGCGCACCGTGATGTCGATGTCGTCGCCCGCGTTTGCCACCGCGCCCGCCACCAGGGCCCGCGCCTGGCCCTCGTCATGCGTGGCGAGGCTGCGTTCGGCGAGCGCGAGGTAATCGGTGGGCGCGATGCCGCTCGTCGCGGTGCGCAACGTGGCGGCCACCTCGGCGGCGTCGACCTCGCGATGGAAGGCGCGCCGCACCTGACCGCGGGCGTCGAACACAAACGTCACCGGCAGCGAGAACCGGGCGTCGGGGCCGAAGAAGGCGGTGATCGCCTCATCGGTGGCGAGCCGCACCGGGTAGTCGATGTGATGCTCGCCGGCAAACGCCTGAACCGATTCGCGTTTCTCGCGCTCGACCGACACGCCCACAAAGTCGACCGCGTCGCCCAGCTCGGCGCGCAGGCGGACCAGGGCGGGCATCTCGCGGGCGCAGGCCTCGCACCACGGGGCCCAGAAGTTCACCACGGTCGGTCGACCGCGAACGCCGATCGGCACCGAGGCGCCGTCGAGCGTGTCGACGCGGGCGTCGAGGCTGAGCGTGCCGAGGGCGCGCGGCATCGCCTCGGCCGGCCAGGCCCGCAGGGCCTCGACCTGCGCGTCTGCCCGGCCTTCGGTGAGCACCAGCCGCGCGTCGGCCGGCAGATCGGTGAATCGCTGCGTCACACCGCCGGGCCAGCGGACCTCGATCGCCTCCACCTGCTCCGCATCGCCCAGGCCGAAGTGCAGCTCGGGGCTGATCTGCGTGTGAAAGCCGGCGGTCAGCCGGACTTCGGCGAGCTGCTTCCTGCCGCCCGCCTCGACGCGCACCCACGCCCCCAGCGCGTTCGCATGGCCATGCGTGGCTCTCGCAGCGGTGGGCGGTACCGTTGATCCCGTCGCGCTTGCCAGCGACGCCGCGTCCGGCGCGCTGTGGGAATCAACGGACTTGCGCGCCGCTCTCAGGCGCACGCGCGCAAAATGCCGCTTCGGCGTCGGGTTTTGCAGCAGCCGCAGGCTCTGCAGGCTCAGCACCGCCAGGTCGAGATCGCCGTCGCCGTCCATGTCGATCGGGGCGACCGCGCGGCCGTCTTCGTCCAAATCGAGCCCCGCGCCGAAGCCCGCCTCGACAAACGGCGCGCCGACGCCGGGCGAGACGAACCAGGCGTTGCGCTCATAGCCGCTGAAGCTGCCGCGGAAGCGAGTGGCCTCCTCCTGGTCTCTGCGGTCGACGAAAGTCCACGGATCCTGCTTTGATTCCGCGGCCTTCGCGTGGGCGACCAACTGCCGCCAGTGATACGTTCAGAAGTCGTCGTCCTTGACGGTGCTGTTGCTGGTCATGCCATTGACCACGTACAGGTCGCGGTCGCCGTCGTTGTCGGCGTCGAACCACGCCTGTCCCCAGGCCCAGCCCGCCTGGGCCACGGCAAACACGTCGCTCTGCTCTTCGTACTGCCCCGGCCCGGTCTGCGCATACAGACTATTGCCGCGCGCCAGCCCGAGCAGCGCCTTCCAGGTCTCGGGCCGCAGCTGGTCCTGCACCAGCGGCACGATGCGGTTGCCGGCCTTCGAGTACATGTTCGAGACGTACAGGTCGAGGTCGAGGTCGCCGTCGAAGTCGCCGACCGTGATGCCCATCGACTGGCCGTTTGCGACCAGCGGGCCGCCTTCGAGCCGGGTGAAATGGCCGGTGCCGTCGTTGAGGAAGACCTCGTTGGGGCCAAAGTCATTGGCCAGGTACAGGTCGCGGTCGCCGTCGCCCTCGTGGTCGTAGAACGCCGCGACGTAGGTGAACCGCGTGCCGGTCAGGCCGCGCGCTTCGGCCTCTTCGGTGAAGTGCAGGCCGCCATGGTTGATGAACAGGCGGTTGCGCTCGCCCTGCTGGCCATCGAAGCGGCTGTATTCGCCCTGGCGCGTGGTCTGGTCGCCAAACCCGCTCACAAAAAGGTCGATGCGGCCGTCGCCGTCCACGTCGCCGGGCTCGATGTGCTGGAAGGCAACGCGGCGCGGGGCGATGCAGTCGAGGGCAAACGTCAGATCGGTCGCGTGCACCAGGCGGTCGCCGTCGCGCCGATAGACCGGGAAGCGCGCGCGGTCGCCGGTGCAGCCGCTGATGGCGGTCGACACCAGCTCTTCGACGCCGTCGTCGTCGAGATCCACAAACAGGTGGAAGACGCCGACATGGGCCGGCGGGATGAGGTCGAGCCGCTTCTCGAAGCCGCCGTTGCCGTCGTTGCGCAGCAGTTGCAGCGTGCGGTGCTCGTTCCAGGCGAGCAGGTCGTCGAAGCCGTCGTGGTCGAAGTCGACCACCGCCACCCCGCCGATGGTCTCGATCAGCGTGTTGTCGGTCTGCTCGGTGAGCGCGGCCTGGCTGAAAGCGTCGCGGTGCAGGCCGACGCCCGTCTGGGCCGAGACGTCGGCAAACGGCGCGGCGAGCGTGCGCACTTCGGTCAGGCCATCGGGCCACTCCAGTCGGCGGGCGCGCCAGACCGTGGTGGCCCGCGCCGCTTCGACCGCCAGACTGCCGCGATGCGTGAGCGCCTTGCCCTCGGCGTCGCGGCCGGCCAGTTCGAACTTGAGCCGCGCAAACGCCCAGCGCGCGTCCGGCGCGAGCTGAAAGCGATACGGCTTGGCCGAGCAGCGCTGCAAGACGGCGAAGCGGCGTCGGTGGGCGAGCAGCGCGTCGATCAGCGCCGGCGCGGCCAGAACGGTCTCGGCCGGCGCAAACTGCGCGGTGGTGAGCGCGGCGTCGTGCACCTGCGGCGTGGGCGCCTCGACGAAGCGGCCGAGGGCATCATCGGTCAGCACTCGGCTCAGCCCGGCGGCGTCTTCCGCGCGCAACGCCTGGCAGAGCGCGCCGCCGATATCGTGGCCCACCGCCGAGGCGGCCGCCTCGGAGCGCCGGATGTCGTGCACGAACGGGTCGGGGGCGCGCACCGCAAAGGGCGGCGCCGTGGCGACCGGGGTGGGCGGCGGCGCGTCGGTGCACGCCAGCGCCACCGCGGCCACCGCCAAGGGCAGCGCGGAGCGTCTCATGACTCCTCCGGGGTCAGGTCGGGGGGGTGGGGCGCAGCTTGAAGCGCCAGGACCAACGACTGCTACTTGAGGCAGTGGGTGGCCATATCGGGGAACTGCGACATCCAATTGCGGTAGTACATCGCGGCGGACTGCCGCTTGTCACCATCGCTGGTCTCGGCGATCTCAAGCAAGAGCTGCGCGGCCTCGGGGTAGGGCATGCGGCCGAGCACGTTGAGGGCCTCCTGCCAGACGCGGCGCTCGGCCTTGCCGGCCGCGGCCTCCAGGATGGGCAGCGAGGTGCCCAGGTCATCATTGATGGCCCAGACGGCCAGTACCGCCATGCCCTGCACGCCGACGTCGGTGTCCTGCAGGCCCACCTCGATCGCGCGCAGCGCCTGGCTCGGGCCATAGAGCGCGATGCCCCAGATGGCCTGCCCGCGAAGCTGGGCCGACGCCTCGGTGCGCAGCATCTGCCACATCAGGTCGAGGGCGCGCGGACCGCCGTGCTCCATCATGCCCGAGAGGCCCATCTCGCGGACGGCCTGCGGCTCGTTGGGCGCGATCGCCTTCTCCAGCGCCTCCATCGCGCCGTTGGCGTGCCGCCGGCCCACGCTCACCAGCGCGTGCTTGCGGTCGGCGCCGGTGTCGGCGCCGTTATTGGCGCGGGCGATCATCTCTTCGTCCGAGATGGACTTGAGCGGGTCGGGGTCGGGGTGGCCGGTGCCCTCCCACATGCCGCCCTTGGGGTTGATCGCCCAGGGCGACTCCTTGGCCACGCCGCGCAGGCTGCCACCGCAGCCGGCCACGCCCGAGGGCGCGGGCGCCGTGCGAAGCTGCGGCGCGTCGGTCGAGGCCC
>JAGQJJ010000430.1 GCA_020430675.1 Myxococcales bacterium | reverse complement strand
TCGGCGGGCGGCGCGGGCTCTTCGGCCGGCGCCGGCTCCTGGGGCGGCTGGCGACCATCGGGCGGCGGCTGGCGGCCATCGGGCGGCGGCTGCTGGCCATCGGGCGGCGGCTGCCGGCCATCGGGCGGCGGCTGCTGGCCATCGGGCGGCGGCTGGCGACCATCGGGCGGCGGCTGCTGGTCGTCGGCGGGCGGCTGCTGGCCATCGGGCGGCGGCTGCCGGTCGTCGCCGGCCTGGCCCTGGCCGCAGACACCCTGCACGCAGACGAGCGCGGCCGGGCAGTCGAGATCATCCTCGCAGGTGGGCATGCAGCGGCCGCCGCGCGGCCCCGCGACGCAAGTGCAGGCCACGTCGACCGGGCAGATGTCATCGCAGTCGGCGTCTTCCACGCAACCCCCGCGGGGCGCGGCGCCGCCTTCTTCACCGCCGGGCGGCGGCTGCTGTTCCCCCCGGGCGGGCGCACCCGGTCGCGCGCCGATCGCGCTCTCATTGGCGCTGGCGTTCGGATCGTCGGGCCCCACGCCCTGACAGGCGGTGACGCTCACCGCAAAGCCGAACACAAGCGTCGCCCGTCGCATGATGCGAAGAGTCATCACGTCCTCCTGTGGATGGTCTGACCGGGCAATGAGCAAGGGTGATGCCAACGCTCAAACGGGTTTATTCCCGTGAGCGATCGGCAGATCTCGCATTCGGGGGGATGCGTAGGGGTGTTTGCTGTAAACCGTGCTTGGCACCGCACGCATTTTTCGTGCTCGGGCGCGAAGGCGGGCCAACGACGCGGCACAGGCGCTGCGTTTTGCGGATCGGGCGGGTTCAGGGCAGGGCGAGGAACTCAACGCGGCGGTTGCGGGCGCGGGCCTCTTCGGTGGTGTCGACCACGATCGGGCGCGTCTCGCCATAGCCCTCATAGGTCAGCCGGCTGCGATCGACGCCCATCTGCACCAGGTAATTGACCACCGCCAGCGCGCGGAGCTGGCTCAGGCGCAGGTTCGCCGCGGCCTCGCCGACGTCGTCGGTGTGGCCCTCGACGCGCACCCGCACCTCGGGCTGCTGCTGCAACGAGAGCACGATGTCATCGAGCACCACGCTCGACTCGGGCAGCAGCTCGTCGCTGCCGGTCCGAAACTGCACGGTGTTCACGATGACCGGCACCTCGGGCTTGAAGACGAAGCGCGGCGCTTCATCGGGGCAGCCGTCGTCGTCGCGGAAGCCGTTCGGGGTCTCGGCCACCCGCGGGCACTGATCCACCGCGTCTGCCAGCCCGTCGCCGTCGTCGTCCAGGTCAGGGCAGCCGTCGGCGTCTTCGTAGCCGTCGATGTCTTCGGCGCGGCCCGGGCATTTGTCGTCAGCGTCAGGCACGCCGTCGCCGTCGTTGTCGAACTCGGGGCAGCCGTCGTCATCGTCGAAGCCATCGCGATCTTCGGGCTCGCGCGGGCAGGCGTCGCTGATGTCGAGGATGCCATCGCCGTCGTCGTCGATCTCGGGGCAGCCATCGGCGTCTTCGTAGCCATCCACGTCTTCCGGCCGCTCGGGGCAGCGGTCGAGGCGGTCGGGCACGCCGTCGCGGTCGCGGTCATAACCGCCGCCGGGCGTGTAGTCGACGCCCGAGAACAGCCGCCACCCGGGCACGCCGATGCGCTCACCCAGGCCCACGCCGCCGCCAAGCGTCAGCCCGAAGCCGACCACTGAGGTGCGCGCGGCGAGGCGCAGCTCGTGACCGACGGCGCCGTTGTCGACCGTAGGCAGGCCGCCGACGACCTCGGCCAGCGCGGTCAGGCGCTCCTCGGGCAGCGCGTCGACGCGGGCGCCGGCGCCATACAAAAACGCCCGGCCGTCTTCGGCCTCGATGAAATCGCCCGCCGCGCCCGCCGAGAAGCCCAGGTTGGCGACCAACGCCGCCGGGCCCAGTCGCCGGTCGACAAAAATGGTGCCGTCGACGCCCACGCCCTCGCGGCCGGTCAGCGCCTCGCCGGAGCCGGTCGGCAGCGACAGGCGCAGGTCGAAGCCCAGGCCCACCGGGTCGACGGCGCGGTCGAACAGCGAGTAGCGCACCCGCACGCCCAGATCGCCCGGCGCCTGCTCGTCAATCTCGCTCGCGAAGTCATCGCCCACGGTGCGCGCGATGACGATCGGCAGCTCGACGCCCGCGCTCAGGCGGTCGAGCAGGCCGATCTGCGCCCGCAAAAAGAGCATGTGCTCGGCGTCGATGACCGACAGGCGCCTCGCGCTGCGGTCGTTGCGATCCGAGAGCTGCACCGGCGTATCGGCCAGCGACCAGAACGCGCCGAGCGAGAGCTGCAACGGCGGCAGGCTGGGCGAGCCGAGCAGGCCGACCACGCCGCCCTCGGTGCCCACCGGGGCGAAGCGCTGGGCGTTGAGGCCGGCGATCGACGGGCTGGCGATCACCAGGCTGATCAGCGCCGCCACCAGCGCGAGACCGCGGCGGCGCACAAAGAGCAGGCCGACCGCCAGCAGCAGGGTCCAGCCGGGCGCCGGCGCGCCGGGCGTGGTCGAGCAGCCGCCGCCGGTGGCGACCACATCGACGGGTCGGCGGTGGCCCGGGAAATCATCGGCGCGGGTGGGATCGGTGCCCGCGCGCACCTCGACGCCATCGTCGGCGCCGTCCCCATCGGTGTCGGGGTTGAGCGGATCGGTCGGCGGCACGCCCGTCACTTCGGCGCCATCGAGCAAGGTGTCATCGTCGGAGTCCGGGTCGAGCGGATTGGTGCCCGCGTCGCGCTCGGCGCCGTCGATCTCGAGGGCCAGGTCGGCGCGCTGGTAGCCCACGGCGAAGGTGAGCTTGGTCTCGAAGCCCAGGGCGCCGGGGTTGTAGTAGACCGCGGCGTGGCCCTCGGGCGCGCTGACCACCGCGCCGGCCATGCCTTGCGCGCGCGCGCCGTAGCCGAACAGGTCGGGCGCGCCGGCGTGGGCGGGTCCGGCGAGTAGATTGCAGAGCGCGGCGAGCATGAGAAGGCGGCGAAGCACGGCGGCAGCATACCGCAGTCGGCAGCGGAATCAGCGAAGCGATCGGGGTGAATCGGCGGGGTTTTGGGGCCTGCGCGACGGCGCAAGCGGCAGGCCGATCGCGATGCACGATGTCAGCAGGGCGCCGCCCGGTCGGCACATTGCCGCGTGCGCCTCCATGTGCTACCGAAGCGGCATGGTCGACGCGCACGCGGCAGAAGCCGGACACACCTTCGAGGCCCGCGGCAAAGGCGCCGCGGTGCTCTGCCTGCACGGGCTGACCAGCACGCCCTACGAGCTGCGCCCGGTGGCCGAGGCGCTCGCCGAGCGCGGCCATCATGTGCTGGTGCCGCGCATCATCGGCCATGGCACACGGCCCGAGGCGCTGGCGCATACGCGCTGGGCCGATTGGCTGGCCACCGGCCGGCGCGCGTTTGACCGCCTGGCCGCCGAGCATGAGCAGGTTTTTGTGCTGGGCCTGTCAATGGGCGCGCTGGCGGCGATCGTGCTGACCCACGAGCGTGGGGCGCGGGTCGCCGGGCTGGTGGCGATGTCGACGCCGCTCGAATGCGAGCTCAAGACCCAGGTGGCGCTGCGCGTGGCCGAGAAGCTGCCGTTTGCCGATGTGCTGCCTTTTGTGGTCAAGCGCGGCGGGCCCGATGTCTCGGACGCCGAGGTCGCCGCCGCGATGCCCAGCTATGACCGCGTGCCGCTCATCGCCGCGGCCAGCCTGCTCGAAGGCCAGGCGGCGGCCTGGGACCGCGCCGGCCGCATCGCCGCGCCGGTGCTCGTGCAGCACGGCCGCCGCGATCACGTCGCCCCGCTGCGCAACGCGCAACGCCTGATGCGGCGGCTGACCACGCGGCACAAGCGGGCCATCATCTACGCGCGCAGCTGGCATATTCTGCCGCTCGACGTCGAGCACGAGGCGGTGGTGGCCGATGTCTGCCGCTTTGTCGACGATCCCATCGCCATGACCTCGGGGCGCGCGGCGCCCGTCGCGGAGGCCCGATGACCCGCCACATCCTCGCCATCGACCAGGGCACCACCGGCACCACGGTGCTGGTGCTCGACGAGCAGCTCTCGATTCGGGGGCGCCACACCGAAGAGTTTGCCCAGATCTATCCCCGGCCGGGGTGGGTCGAGCACGAGCCGGCGGCCATCCTGGCCTCGGTGCAGGCGGCGCTGCGGGGCGCGCTGGCGGCGGCGGGCGTGGGCGCCGAGAGCATCGCCGGCATCGGCATCACCAACCAGCGCGAGACCACCGTGCTGTGGGATCGGGCCACCGGCGCGGCGGTGCACAACGCCATCGTCTGGCAATGCCGCCGCACGGCCGACCGCTGCGCCGAGCTGAAGAAGGGCGGCTACGAGCCGCTGTTCCGCGACCGCACCGGGTTGGTGCTCGACGCCTATTTCTCAGGCACCAAGCTCGAATGGCTGCTCGATCACGTCGAGGGGGCGCGGGCGCGGGCCGAGAAGGGCCAGCTCGCGTTTGGCACGATCGACACCTTCCTGGTGTGGCATCTGACCGGCGGCGCGGCGCATGTGACCGACGCCAGCAACGCCAGCCGCACGCTGATGATGGATCTGCAGACGGGCGATTGGTCGGACGAGCTGCTCGCGGTGCTGCGCGTGCCGCGCGAGGTGCTGCCGGCCGTT
>JAGQJJ010000429.1 GCA_020430675.1 Myxococcales bacterium | reverse complement strand
AGCACCGAAAGACGAGCCGCGCCGGTCCGGCGCACACGACCTCGCAGGTGGGCCCGGTCTCGGGCGGCAGCGGGCGCTCCAGCTCGGCGGGCGGATCGCCCTCGGTCCAGCGCACCTCGCGCACCGGCGGCACGGGGCCGGCGGCGATCCAGCGCATCCAGCCCAGCACGCCGCGGCGCACCAGACGAACACCGGGGTTGGCTTCCGCCGCCTGGGCCACCGCGACCCGAAGCGCGTCGATGTCGAGCGCGCCGTCGCCCTCGATCACGAGCTGAATGCAGAACCCCGGCTGGCGGCGCTCTTCGGCCAGATAGAGGCGCTCGTTGAACGAGATGCGGCGCGCAAACGCGGCGTCAGCCACTGGCGGTCTGCAAGGCGTCGGCGCAGATCTCGGCGATCTGGCGCGGGGTCTCGAAAGCGGTCGGGTCGACCCGCTCGACGTCGATGGTCAGGCCCAGCGCGTTTTCGAGCGCGTCGACGAGCGTGATGATGCCAAACGAGTCGAGCAGGCCCGACGAGAGCAGCGGCAGGTCGGGGGCGAGGCCGGCGCCTTCGATCAGCGGAAACTCGCGGGCGAGCACCTCGATGACGCGCGGCAGCAGGGTCGTTGCGTTCACGGGCGGGCCTCTTCGGCGTCGACGAACCAGGGTTTGACCGACGTGCCCTCTTTGAACGAGTGCAGGTACAGCTTGGGCAGCGGCGGCGAAACGCAGTCGAAGTCGGGGTGGTTATAGGTCGTGAACAGCGCGTTGGGATACGCGGCGGCGATGGCGCGCCCTTCGACATCGCAGCCATGCACGTAGAACCGCGCCGCCGCCTCGGCGTCGCCGTGCTCGGCGTGCCGCGCCGCCTGATCGACAAAGCGCGCGCGCAGGGGGTGGGCCTGCCATTCGGCGGCGAAGGCCTCGGTCTCGATGTGGGCGGTGATGGCCGCGGGCGTCAAGCCCGCGTCCCGCCAGATCTCGCTCAGGCGAACGACCTGCATGCCGCGCGCTTCGGCTTCGGCCTGAATCGCCGCGCTGTAAGCCGCCACGCGCGCGGCGGGGATGCCGTTATTGGCCGCGTGCATGTCGGTGAGGATGATCGTGACGCGCGGCGGCGCCTGGGGCACGCGGCGGGCGGCCTCGCCGAAGTCGCGCAGGCGGTCGAGCGCGGCGACGTCGACCTCGTGCAGCGCGGCGCGGGGGCCGTAGCCCCAATAGGCCAGCAGGTCGATCGGGCGCCCCGCTGTCAACGCCGCCTGCACGCGGGCCTTCACCGCCTCGGCGTCCGACGGCTGGGCGCGCTTGAAGCGCCACGAGCCGAGCGCGGTGACGATCTCGTCGGCCAGCTCGCCGGTGATGACCTTGCGCAGCAGATTGGTCGAGACCTTGCCCGCGGCGCCCGCGGGCAGGTAGCCGACCGGGGCGTAGGCGTCGGGCCACAGATGGCGCGAGAGGCGCTCGGCGACAAAAGCCCGCAGCTCGGCGTCGGCCGGCGCCGGTCCGGGTTTGAAGACCACCGCCGCGACCACCCGCTCGCCCACCAGCGCGTCGCGCACGCCGATCGTCTTGCTCGCATCGATCGCCGGATGGGCGGCGAGCGCGCGGTCGACGTCGGGCGCAAAGATGTTGGTGCCGTTGCGGATGATGATCTCTTTGAGGCGCCCGGTGATGTGCAGATGGCCCGCGGCGTCGATCTTGGCCTCGGCGCGGGCGATCTCGATGACGGGTGGCGCGAGGCATCGATCCTTGATGGGGCCGGCGGGCAGCGCGGCGCAGGCGTAGGCCGCGTAGTCGATGGAGAACTGGCGCGTCAGCAGCCGGGCGCGCACCGCGGCGGTGTCTGGGGGCAAGGCGAAGCGCACGGCCTGCGGGTCGAGCGGGCGCAGCGAGGTGTCGAAGACCGCGCCGCGCTGGTTTTGCACGTCGCGGCGGGCCAGGGGCAGGCCCTGGGCGTCGGCGGGCTGACCGCGGATGAGGTGCGTGTCGGGGCCCAGGCGGCCGTCGGCGGCGGGGTGGCCGCTGGCATCGAGCGGCGTGCCGTCGGCGGCGAGCGCCGTCCACTCGATCCAGACCTGGTTGGCGTCGTTGACCCCGCCGGGCAGCCGGTGGCCGACGCGGCGCGCGACGAGCACCACGTCGACCTCGCCGGGGCGCACCTGGGCCAGCGCGATACTGGCGACGCCGCGCAGGAAGTCGGCGGTGGCCGCCAATTGCGCCGCGTCGCCGCGCAGATGCGGCAGCGCGCTGTTGGCGCCGAGGAAGCGGTGGTCGAGGATCAGGCCGTCGCGGGCGCCCTTCTCGCGCGGGCTCGCAGCGACGCGCGGCATGTGGCAATCGATGCAGGTGCGCGGCCTGGCGGCGCGCCAGATCGCGCCGGCGCCGCGACCGGTGGCGCTGCTGTCGTACCAGGCGTCAAAGTCGTCCTGCCCGCGCAGCCAGCGGTCGCCGGTGACCTCTTCGGTGAGCGCGACCTGATGACACGTGCTGCAAAAGCGTGCGGCGCCGAGCAGCGGCGGCCGCAGGCGCCCGCGGTGGCCCTTGCCGCGCGGCACGTCGGTCAATTCGACGCGGTACTCGCCGTTGCCGCGGGTATGCGGCACATCGGTAATCGAGTGGCAGAGCAGGCACGAGAGGCCGACCTGAGCGGCGGGCGAGGCTTCGTCGAGATCATCGCCGAAGCCATCGCTCAAGAGCAGCGCCGGGTCATGGCACGCGGCGCAGAACGCGGCGGTCTTGGTGCCTTTTTCGGCGCGAAAATCACGCACGGCGGCGGCGTAGTACGGGTTGTTGAACGAGGCGAAGCGATGCGCCGAAGACGACCACGCGGCCGCCACATCGGGGTGGCAACGGGCGCAGGGCGCGGCGCCGAGGGGGTCTTCGGCCGAGAAACCGTCGCGGGCCACGGCCGCGCGCACGGCATCGGCGTCGACCGATTCACCCAGCAAACGGAGCAGGCCCTTTTGCCCCCGCGGGGTGAACTCGGCGGCGCCGGCCGGCGCGGCGAGCGCGAGGAGAGCGGACCCGAAAAGAATGCGAGCGAGCAGCGCTCCGCGGCTCACTTCTTCTGCTTCGGCCGCTTGGGCGGGCGCTTGCCGGGCAGGCCAAGCTGCGGCAGGGTCGAGCGGACGACCTTGGCCAGCGGCACGTCGGCGCGCTCGACGCTGCCCAGGCCGCCCGCGGCCATCATCTTCTCGCCGCCCTCGGGCGGGCCGCCCCAGCGCCCGAAGACCGGGTGGTCGCATTTCACCGGGCCCCTCCAGTAGTGGCGGATGATGTAGCGCCCCTGGAAGTTGTTGACCGACGCCGTCTGCACGCCGCCTGGGGGCTCCATCTCGGCGCCTTCGCTGCCGCGGCCGCCGGTGACCGGGCCGGCTTCGACAAAGACCAGGTCTTCGGAGAGCGTCTTCTGGTCATAGCGGGTGTGCATGCGGGTCAGCACCCACGAGGAGGCGTTGCCGAAGAACGGCTGGTTGCGGTCGACCGTCTGCCGCTCGCCCGGCGCGCCTTCGCCGAGCACGTCGCCGCCCAGGGTGTACAGGTCGCTGGGCTGCAACGGCGGCACCGGGCAGGGGTCGCAGCCGCTGGTCTGCCAGGCATACTCGGTGATGACCGCCTTGCCGCCGGCCTTGATCATCGTGGCGTCGAACAAGGATGTGTAGAACTGCCCGAAGCGGTGGCGCACCTCGTCTTCGACCTCGAGGTTCGAGGGGATGAAGACGTTGGGGTAATTGGCGACCTCAAAGCGCGATGACGGGTGCAGCAGGTAGATGAGCAGATCCTGCTTGCCCTTGGCGTTGAGCAGCCCGAGGCGAACCGGCAGGCGCAAGCTATTGGATTCATAGTCGAATCGAAGCGGCGAAAGCACCGCGGTGCCCTTGGCGTCGCGCTTGACCTTCTTGATGTCGACCTTGGCGACGAAGAATTTGGAGCCCTCGGCGATATAGGGCGCGAGCGCGCCGGCGGCGCCGTCGGGGATGCGGTATTTGTTGAGGCGCAGCCAGGCTTCGAGGCCGTTGGCCTCCTGGGCCGACAGGATCAGGATCTGGTACTCGCCGACGGCGAACCGGGCCTCGATGCGCACGCCCATCTCATCGTCGTCCATTGCCGCGCCGGCCGGCGCCATGGCGACGGCGCCGCGCATATAGACCATCTCCGGCTCGGGTTCCGGCACGTAGCAGGGATCCTGCTCCCAGTACTCGACGAGGCGCGGCGCGCTGAGCTGGTCGATGTGGTCGAACACGTCATGCGGCAGCGTCTTGACCTGCTCTTTCTGCAAGACGACCGGCACCGGCACGACCATGGCAAAGTCGGTCGGCGGGCCTTTGTAGTTGTTCGACATGGTCATGATGGTGCGCGTGCCGCTGCGCATCAGCACGACCTGCGAGGCGTCGTTGTAGAGGTTGGCGTCGGCGCCCGAGACAAAAAATCCGCAGAACGCGGCGGCCAGGGCGGGCGCAAACAGGGTGGCGGCAAAAGCGAGCGCGCGGATCATCAGGCACTCCCGGTGAGGGTGGCGTCGGCGGGCCGGGCGCGCAGGACGCGCAGGCCGGCCAGCGCTGAGGGTACGCCGAGCGCGAGCAGCAGCAAACCCAGCAGCGGGGCGGTGTCGAGGGCGAGCAGCACGACGCCGGCGGCGGCGA
>JAGQJJ010000428.1 GCA_020430675.1 Myxococcales bacterium | reverse complement strand
CTTAAAAAAAAAAAGCAGCATGGCGACGCCGCCGACCAGCCACACGACGCCGACGTTGACGCGGCCCATGGCCTTGGGGCTCAGCGCGCGGCCGGCGTTCTTCTCGATCAGGTCGTGGGCGATGGCCGAGCTGCACGCGAGCAGCAAGGCGTCGGTCGTCGACATGACCGCGGCGATGACCGCGGCGACGGCAATGCCGCGCAACCAATGGGGAAAATGGCCCTCGACGACGTGGTGGAAGACGCTGTCAGCGTCTTTGAGCGCGGGGAATTCGAGCTTGCCGATCGGCACGATGACCAGCACCGCGGCGAGGATGATCGCGCTGTAGGCGATCATCGCCAGGTTCAGCGACAGGCGCGCGCCGCGGGCGTCCTTGGCGGTGAAGACGCGCATGACGATATGGGGGATGACCGGGATCGCCGCGGCCCAGATTACGAAGAGGCCCAGGCCCGAGGCCATCGGCGTGGATCCCATCTTGCCCAGCGCGGGCGCCTCGGTCGCCGCGCGGGCGAGCACGGTGGTCGGGCCGCCGGCATCGACTGCGAGCAGCGCGGCGGCGCCGAGCACCAGCGCGAGCATCAGCGCGCCTTGCACCACGTCGGTCCAGGTGATGGCGAGCATGCCGCCGACCGAGACGTAGGCCACGAAGACCACCGTCGAGACCACGAGCGCGGTGTTGTACTCCCAGCCGAGCAGCACCTGCGCGGTGAGGCCGGCGGCTTTGAGCTGGGCGACGACGTAGACGGTGAAGCTGATGACGATGACGATGGGCACGCCGATGCGCACGATGGCCGAGGGGAAGCGCCAGCCGAGGAAGTCGGTGATGGTGAACTGGCCGAAGTTGCGCAGCGGGCGGGCGACGAGCATCGCCGCGAGCGGGAAGCCGACCACCGCGCCGGCAAAGAGCGCGAGCGTGGCCGGCATGCCGCGGGCGTAGGCGAGACCCATGACCCCGACGATCGAGCCGCCGCTGGCCAGGGCGGCCATGATGGCGATGGCGTTGACCACCGGGCCGATCGAGCGGCCGGCGACCCAGTATTCGTCGTTGCTGCCGAGCACGCGGCGCGAGGCGAGCACGCCGATGACGATGCAGCCGACGAGGTAGGCGGCGACGATGCCTTCTTCGACGCTCATCGAAGTTCACCGTCGCGCCGGCCGGGGCGCTCGCGCAAAATGCGCACGAGCGCGATGGCGGGCGAGAGCACCATCAGCGCGGCGAGCAGCCAGCCCATCACCGCCATGCCGCCCCACTCCGCCTCCTGCCACGGCGGCAGGAAGCAGATGACCGAGCCGACGATGAGCGCGGCCAGGTAGATGAGGTCGCCGCGGGGCATCGGGAAGAACGGAGACATGGGCACCTCCTCGCGTCGCCGCCCCATACTGCCGCCCCCCGACCCGGATTGCCACCCGCCGACGGGCGCATTGAGTTTCGCCCCCGCGTTGCACTACAAATGGGCCCGAACCGGTCCGGCGGGAGGCGACATGGGGTTCAAGATCACGTATTCGGTGCTCGAAGCCGACATGACCGCGGTGCACGCGGCGTTTGATGACGCGCTGGCGCAGGCGCGCGGGCAGCTCGGGGCCGAGGCGCCTTCGTGGATTGGCGGCAAGCCGGTGCGCACGGGCCGTTTGATCGAGAGCCATAACCCCAGCCGGACCAAAGAGGTGCTCGCGCGGGCCCACGCGGTCGACGCCTCGGTGCTCGACGAGGCGGTGGCCAATGCCCGTCGGGCGCAGCGCGAGTGGGCGGCGATGGGCTGGCAGGCGCGCGTGGCCGGCGTGCGGCGCGTGGCGGAGCTGATCTCGGAGCGCCGCATGCTGTTCGCGGCGATCATGTCGATGGAGGTCGGCAAGAACCGCCTCGAGAGCCTGGGCGACGGGGAAGAGGCGGCCGACCTGCTGCGCTATTATGCCGGCATCGTCGAAGCCAATGAGGGCTTCATCAAGCCGATGACCAGGCTGTCGCCCAATGAAGACGTGCGCAGCGTGCTGCGGCCGTACGGGGTCTTTGCGGTCATCGCGCCGTTCAACTTCCCGGCGGCGCTGCCCTGCGGCATGACCGGCGGCGCGCTGCTCGGCGGCAACGCGGTGCTGCTCAAGCCCAGCGAAGAGACGCCCTGGTGCACCGAGATGCTCGCCGGCTGCTTTGCTGACGCCGGGCTGCCCGCGGGGCTGTTCCAGGTGCTGCAAGGCACCGGCGAGACGATCGGCGCGGCGCTGATCGCGCATCCGGGCATCGATGGCTGCGCGTTCACCGGCAGCAGCGCGGTGGGGCATCACATCTTCCGGTCGATGACCGCCGAGCGCATCAAGCCGGTGCTGCTGGAGATGGGCGGCAAGAACCCGGCGATCATCGCCGACGACGCCGATCTCGATCGCGCGGTCGAGGGTTGCTACCGGTCGGTCTTCGGGTTGAGCGGCCAGAAATGCAGTGCGTTGTCGCGCATTTACGTGCACGACTCGCTGGCCGATGAGTTCACCCGCCGGCTGGCCGAGCGCGCGGCGGCGATGCGGATCGGCGATCCCACCGATCGCGACGTGTATATGGGACCCGTGATCAACGCCGAGTCGGTCGCGCGCTATGAGAAGGCGTCGGCGGCGGCTCGGGCCGATGGCACCGTGCATTTTGGCGGCGAGCGGCTGCGCGAGGGCGCGTTTGCCGAGGGCCACTTTGTCGCGCCGACGATCGTGACCGTGCCGCGGGATCACTGGCTTGAGAAGACCGAGCTGTTCCTGCCTTTTGTCACGGTGTCGCCGTTCTCTGACCTGAACGACGCGCTCGCGCGGGCCAACGCGGTCGAGTACGGCCTGACCGCGGGCTTCTACAGCCGCGATCCGGCGCGCGTCGCGTGGTTCCTCGATGGCATCGAAGCCGGCGTCACCTATACCAACCGGGCCGCCGGAGCCACGACCGGCGCGTGGCCCGGCGTGCAGCCCTTCTGCGGCTGGAAGCGCAGCGGCTCGACCGGCAAGGGCGGCTGCGGGCCCTACTACGTCACCCAGTTCATGCGCGAGCAGTCGCGGACCCAGGTAGGTTGAGATGTTGGAAAAGCGCATTCCCGAGATCAAGGTCGCCCCGCCGGGGCCCAACGCGCAGGCGGTCATCGCCAAGGACCGGGCGCACAGCTCGCCGTCGTACATCAAGGAGTACCCGCTGGTCGTCGCGCGCGGCGAGGGGGCCTGGATCACCGACGTTGATGGCAATACCTACCTGGATCTGATGGCAGGCATCGCCGCCGCCTCGACGGGCCATGCCCACCCGAAGGTGGTCGCCGCCATTCACGAGGCGAGCAGCAAGTTCCTGCACATCTGTGGCACCGACTTCTACTACGAGTCGTTCAGCGACCTGTGTGCCCGCCTGGCCAATCTGGTGCCGGGCATGGGACCGAAGAAGGTCTTTCTGTCGAACTCGGGCTCCGAGGCGGTCGACGGCGCGATCAAGCTGGCGCGCTCGCATACCAAACGGCAGAACATCATCGCGTTTCGGGGTGCCTTCCACGGGCGCACCATCGCGGCGATCAGCCTGAACGCCTCAAAGGTCAAGTACCGCGCGCATTTCGGGCCGTTGATGAACGGCGTCTTTCACGTCGAGTACCCGCCCTCGGCGCCGCATCGGCACGCCGACGACGATGACGGGCGGCTGTACGCGCGGCGCATCGAAGACGAGGTCTTTGCGCGCTATACCGACCCGTCGGATGTGGCGGCGATCATCGTCGAACCCATCCTGGGCGAAGGCGGCTATGTCATGCCGCCGCGTGGCTTCCTCGAAGAGCTGCGCCGCATCTGTGATGCGCATGGCATCGTGCTGATCTTCGATGAGGTGCAGTCGGGCATGGGTCGCACCGGGCAGATGTATGCCTGCGACCATTATGGCATCTACCCCGATGTGTTGCTGTCGGCCAAGGGCATCGCGTCGGGCATGCCACTCGGTGCCATCATCGCTCGCGAGAGCGTGATGACCTGGGGCCGGGGCACCCACGGCAGCACCTATGGTGGCAACCCGGTCTGCTGCGCGGCGGCCCTGGCCACGATCGACGTGCTCGAAGGGTTGCTGCCGCAGGTGCGCGAGACCGGCGCGCATATGATCGCCGGGCTGCGCAAGCTGGCGGCGAAGTACCCGGTGCTGGCCGATGTGCGCGGGGTGGGGCTGATGATCGGCGCCGAGTTCCTGCGGCCCGACGGCACGCCGGCCATGGGTTTTGTCGGCGAGCTGGAGCAGAAGGCATTTCGCCGCGGCGTGCTCATCCTGGGCTGCGGGCGGTCGACCGTGCGCTTTGCGCCGCCGCTGGTCATCACGCCCGGCGAGGTCGACACTGCGCTGGCCATCCTCGATGAGTGCATCGCCGAGCTTTGCACCGAGCGCGGCTGGACGATCAACGCCTGACAGCGGCGCGCGGCGCCGTTGATGCCGTCGCGCTTGTCCGCGACGTCCCTGGCGGCGTTCTGTCGCTGCGCGACCGGCCTGCGCCCCGTCGGGTCGCGGGCTTGACCGGCTCGACGATGCTTTGGCATCGCCTCCACTCTCGGCCTTGCCAGTGGCCCCGCGTCCGGCGCGCTTGGGGCATCAACGGACTTGCGCACCG